>NZ_CAXRDQ010000039.1:0-135433 GCF_964229365.1 Abyssibacter sp.
GCGGAGTGAGCGCGGTTTGGTCATTCCAAATTAGCGAACGACACGAATGCGTATGGAACGTATTCGGACGTCCGGAGGCCGGCCCGAAGGGCGAAGCGCATGGACGCGCTTCGCAACGCAGGCTTGAGGGAAAACCGGCCCGTTCCGTACGGATGGCGCCTGACACCAGGCCATGCGGCGTTAGTAGGCGCGTGCATGCGCCTCCCCCTGCGGGCCCGCCTTCGGCGGTTTCAATTCGCTCCCGGCGAATGGGTCCTCGTCGCTCATCTGGAATGACCAAACTTCACTTCTCGCGCCTTGCCTGGCCTGTTGTCAGGCGGCAAATTGGCGGCGTGAATAACTCAGTGGTTCCTTAAATGAACGGATACATCATCAAGCGCAGCGAAATCGAGACACTGGCCGGAACCGACAAGACTCATTTCCTGAACGCCAACGCACGACGGATCAACAAATCCTTGGGCGACCTCACGGGGCTCACCGGGCTGGGTGTCCATCTGATCGAGATTCCGCCCGGCGCTGAGTCCACGGAGTTCCACGTGCATTCAGATGAGGACGAATGCGTTTATGTGCTGGCCGGAACGGCCGACGTGGACATCGGCGACAAGCGTTACGCGGTCGAGGCCGGCGACTTTATCGGCTACCGCGCCGGCGGGCTGCCGCACAGCATGCGCAACACCGGATCAGACACGTTGCGCTGCCTGGTGGCCGGGCAACGGCTGGCGTTCGACGCAGGCGACTATCCGCGCCAGGGCAAGCGCATCTATCGACGCACCGGGCATCCACCCGACCTCGTCGAGATCGCACAGATTCAGCATCCGACCATGGGCGGCAAGTAATCAGGCATGAAAAAGCCGGGCAGTTGCCCGGCTTTTTCGTGTCGCTGCGCGACCCTACATCACGCCCAGACGGCGGATGGTTTCCATGGTCAGTCCGCCCGAGGACAGCCCGTTGTCACGCTGGAAACGACTGACCGCCGCCATGGTCTGCTGACCAATGCGCCCATCAATCGGACCCGGGTTGTAACCGCGGGTATCCAGCGCCTGCTGCAACTTGCGCACGACACCCGGCGTGGTGTTGGTTTCACAGAGAATCGAACGCCAGGCGATCTTGGAATCGGTCACCTTCACCGACTTGGTCACCGTGTCGTACTCGGCGGGGATCGTCTTGCGAATCTCGCGAGACGGCTCGACCAGGCGTCGGACACGCACGGTCTCGTACTCGGCCGGCGTTGCCACCTTCCTCACCTCAGCCGGGCGCTCAAGCACCTTCTTGCGCACTGTGGTGTATTCGGCAGGAATCGTGATCTTGCGCGTGGTTGCCGGTGTCACGAGAACGCGTTTTTCCACATTCTTGTATTCGGCGGGCACTTCAACCAGGCAGAGAATTTCGCCAGTGGATTCGTCTAGCTTCTCGATCGGACCCCGGCCCTTCTTCCATGTCGTATAAGCCGGCCGCACGAGCTGACGCTCGGTGACAGTCTTGTAGACGGCCGGGACGGTATCGACCTTTTCGGTCGCAGGCTTGACCAGGATGCGCTCCTCGACCGTGCGGTAGACCGGCGGTGACACCTCGACGATCTTTTCCCCGGCTTCCTGAATCACGACGCGTTGCTCCGCCCACTCGTAGCGCGCAGGAATCACATCGATCTGCTCACCGGATGGCTTGACCAGGACGCGCTCGTCACGCTCCTCGTACTTGGGTGGCGTGACGACGCGGGCATAGCACTCGCCTGGCTTGGGGTTGGGGGGCAGCATTTCGTTGCCACCGACCGGACTGCTGGTCTGCACGGCTGGCGACGGCTGCTCCGCGTAGCGGCGCGCGGTTTCGGCCTGCTGAGCCTGGACGCGGCGTTGCGCTTCCAACTCTTGAGCCAGCGCCTGATTGCGGGCCCGCTGTGTGGCCAACTCACGCTCCAGATCGGGATCGCGGCTAGCTGGCGGCATCTGCGGCGGTACCACCCGGCTCTGGCGCTCCTGATCCAGTTCGGCCGACAACGACCGATTGGCGGCGCGCTCGGCGGCGAGTTCGCGCTCCAACGCCGCCACGTCAGCGTCATCGCCGGTAGACGAGGCAAACGGATTGGATGCACATGCTGTGAACAAGGCAGTCGCGGACACGACTACCAGCAGACCTGCGTTACGATTCATTGTTACTCCCTGAAGACGGCTAACCGCATGCGTCGATTACAAATCGTACGCGGACCGGCGCTGATTATCTCGTTGTTCACGTGAACGCTTCGTTAATTCCCCGAGACACCTGGAAAATTTTCGTGAATGCCGCGCGAATCAGCCCTAGGGCACACGCTCGTGTCACCGCCTTGGTAGCCGTCGAAGGCTCGTCGCATTGCTCCACATGACCGCTGACCGACGGCGGATCATCCTGCGGCTAGCCTGGCCGATCATCGGCGGGATGACGTCGCAAAACATCCTCAATTTGATCGATATCGCCATGGTCGGTCGCCTCGGCGCAGCGGCACTTGCGGGCGTGGGACTGGCGGGCTTCCTGAATTTCATGGCGGTGGGCGCGATCATGGGGTTGTCGGCTGGCGTCCAGGCGACGTCGGCACGACGTGTAGGAGAAGGCCGGGACGACGAATCGGCCGTGCCGCTAAACAACGGCCTGTTGCTTGCCCTGGCAGCCGGTTTGCCGCTGTCGATCCTGCTCTGGTGGTTTGCGCCGATGATCGTCGCCACGCTGGTCGATGACCCCGCGGTCGTCGGAGAGGGCACCGCGTATTGGCAGGGGCGCCTGGTGGGGGTCGTGGCGATCGGCGCCAACTTCTGCTTCCGCGGCTTCTGGAGCGGCGTCGGCCACACCCAGGTCTATCTGCGCACGCTGGTGACGACCCATATTCTGAACGTGCCGATCAGCTATTGCCTGATCTTCGGCAAACTCGGTCTGCCGGAACTCGGCGCGCTCGGAGCGGGCATCGGCACGAGCCTCGCTGTGTGGATCGGCACGGGAATCTACCTGACCGTGGCTTGGCGTCACGCACAGCGACGCGGCTTTCTGCACGAACGAGGGCAACCCGGTGATTTCGCACGCCTGATTCGACTGGCCCTGCCGAACTCGCTACAGCAGTCGCTATTCGCCGCCGGGTTTGCGGTGCTGTTCTGGATGATCGGGCAGGTCGGAACGCCGGAGCTGGCCGTTTCCACGGTGCTGATCAACGTGATGCTGGTCGCCATTCTCCCGGCCATTGGCTTCGGGCTGGCGGCCGGGACGCTGGCCGGCCAGTCGCTGGGCCGCAAGGATGCCGACGACGCGCAGCGCTGGGCCTGGGATGTGATTCGCATCGGCTGTTTGTGGCTGGCCTTGCTGGGGCTGCCGATGTGCGTCGTCCCGAGGCTGTTGCTAGGCGTATTTCTCGACGAAGCTGCATTGGTCGAGCTTGGCAAGATCCCGCTGCAGCTGTTTGGCGTAGGGCTGATCATCGACGGAGCCGGAATCATTCTGATGCAGGCGCTGTTGGGCGTCGGTGCCAGCCGCAGCGTGATGTTTGTCGCGGTCGGCTTGCAGTGGCTGCTATTCCTGCCCGTGGTCTATGTCCTCGGACCCATCCTGCAATACGGCCTGATCGCGATCTGGCTGGCGATGTTCGTTTGGCGCGGCCTGCAGACCGGTCTGTTCATCTGGCTTTGGCAACGGGGTGGCTGGCGTCATTCGCGTGTCTAAGAAAACACTGATCTATGCACGCCGCCAAGCTGCTGCCTGAAAACGGGCCAGGCAAAGCGCGAGAAGTGAAGTTGGTCATTCCGAATGAGCGGCGAGTGATGCCGCATGGCCTGTTTTCAGGCGCAATCCGTATGGAACGGGCCGTGTTTCAGACAGCGATCAGGTGCACAGCGGAGGGGTTTTCGTCAGACCGTGCGATTTGCAGCGCGCGCTGAGCCAGATCAATGAATTCGGACACGCTGCCCAAGTCGCTAGGCTTGCCGACCGCGATGCCCGCATTGACCAGGGAGTGACCGACCGGAGACCGTGGGTCATGAATGCTTGCGGTGCGCACCTGCCCACGGAGGCGGTCCGCCAAGCCCCGAGCGGCAACTTCGTCTCCACCGGTTGCGATCACCGCGAACCGGCCGTCCTCCAGCCGCCCGACAAATTCATTCGAGCGCCGCACCGTCCCCAGCAACGCCTGCCCCACCTGCACCAACCGATCGGGCGTGGCCTCGCCTGCTTGCCCTGCAATGTCCGCCATCGCGAGCACGATCAACACCAGCGCGGTGTCATCGTTCATCGCCCAGTTCCAGCAACGGTCCAACTCGGCCTGGAAGGCATCCGCGGAGGGCAGCCCGGTCTCCAGGTCCGGATCTCGCAGGCGAATCACCTCCCTCGCCAAACCCCGCTCACGTGACACCTCGCGCCCCACGCAGATGATGTACTGACGCGGACCGTAGGTGACGCGACGTGCCCGAATCTCGATGGGCATCCGTCGTCCGGGCCCATTAAACATCTCGAGCTCCACGGTCGCGTGCCCGTAGTACTCGATCGATGCCCGAAGCCGCTGCCAGCCAACCGGCCCGGCCGCAAACAGACGTTGCGCGTTAAGCGACCCGCGGTGGACCTCGGGTCGATCGGTGCCCGTGATCCTGCGGACCTCGATATTGGCCTCGACGATATAGCCGGTGCTCATGTCGACAACAAACAGATAGTCGCGACACTCATCAGCCAAGGCGAAGAACAACTCCAGCCGCTGCGCGTGTTCGGCCATCTGCGCACGGACTCGCGCGCTGCCAACGGCCGCGTGAATTGATAGCGACAGACGGGCAGGGTCCAGGTCGTCCTTGGCCAGCACGTCGTGCGCGCCCTGCCGAATCGCATCGCGGGATAACGCGACGTCCATCCCGCCGGAGATCAGCACCAAACCGACTGGTTCGATGTTGGCGAGCATGTTGAGCAGGTCCAGGCCCGTCATATCTGGCAGCCCCTGATCGATCACCATGCAAGCGACACGGTGACTGCGCAGCAACTCCAGGGCATCCTGCGCGGTTTCCGCCTCGACAAGCTTAAGGCCGACGGTCGCACCATCGGCCAGCATACGGCGAATCAGCAGGCGGTCAGACGCGCTGTCGTCGACCACCAGAAGCTGATCGCGGTCTGCTGAATCCTCGCCAGATGGACCGGATCCGCGGCGCGGTCCGCGCTGCGCAGGCGCCTGAGAACTCGCGGTGGAATCCACTCGTTTCTGCATGGCCGCAGCATACATCGGCGGACGGGCATCACGGGCCGCGGCGCGAGACACCGAAGTGGTGTCGAAATCAGGCCGCCAGCAACGATTGCTGGCGGCCCGCAGGCAACTAAGCCGGTGTCGCCAACCGAGTGGAGACAGCCTCGCCCAGCATCAGCCGGGCGCGCAGCACAATGTCGTCCATGGATGGCGACCGCGCGAACATCTTGTGTGCCCGCGCGCGCACTTCGTCCACCGATGGCAACTCGGGCAGCTCGGGCAACTCGAAGTGCTGGATCGCGTCCCTACCGCGGTCGATACGGGCAGCCAGATTGCGCTTGAAGTCCTCGACGGCGATGCCGCTTTTCGTCAACCGGGCATGCACGCTGTCGGTGAGCGTGTCCGCGCAGAATGTGGCGGCCAGCTGCGCCGCCACCCGGTCCTTAAGCTCGGAGGACAGCTTGCGCTCGCCGGCGAGCACATGCTTTGGCGGCTGCTTGAGATCCCAGACGACCCCCACCCACGACAGCATTTTGAGGATGTAGAACGTCGGGTCCCACTCATACCAGCGGAAGCCCTGGCGGGTGCTGGACATGAAGTAGTGATGGTTGTTGTGCCAGCCCTCGCCCATGGTCAGGAAGGCCAGCACGGCGTTGTTGCGCGAATCGTCGCCGGTCAAATAACGCTGCCTGCCCCAGACGTGGCAAAGCGAATTGATCGTGAACGTCGAGTGATAGACCAGCACCGTGGAGAAGAAGAACCCGAACCACAGGCCGGACCAACCGAACAGCGCCAACACGGCCACACCCAGCACGATGGCGGGCATGAACCGGTTGTTGTCCAGCCAGACCAGCTCAGGGAACTTGGTCAGATCCTGCACGTTATCGTAGTTCGCATCCTGGGCCTGGTTGTTCCAGATCCAGCCCATATGGGAGAACCAGAACCCATACTGCCGCGGGCTGTGCATGTCCTTCGCGGTATCGGAGTAGCGATGATGATCGCGGTGCTTCGATGCCCACCAGATCAGTCCGGACTGCGCGGTCGACTGCGCCACGAATCCGAGCATGAACTGGAACACGCGACCGGTCTTGTAAGAGCGATGCGCGAAAAAGCGGTGATAGCCGGCGCCGATGGCGAAGATGCGCACCCAGTACAGGGTGACGCAGACCACGATGTCCGTCGTGGAAATGCCGGTAAAAAAGGCACCCAGCGCCGCGATATGCACGCCGAAGAAGCCGAGCATCGCGCCCACACTGGCGGGAGTGAATTTCTTGTCGTACGTCAGTTCAGCCATGAGTCTCGTCGTTTGTCTGTCCCCGGCCACCGCCCTGTTGCAGCGTGCCGCGCACCGGTAGGGACCTGCCATCGTCAGACAGGCAAGTTTGGTGCCCCGAACCAACCAGCACGTTTACTGCCGTGCTACTCAGTTCGTTCCGTGCTCACGAGTCGATGCGAACCGGATGCCGGGCCACCGCTCTTCCGTGAGCTGAAGATTCACGCGGGAGTTCGCGAGATAAACATGCGCGCCTGCGTGATCCACTGCGATTCTAGACACATTCTTGTTAAGGAAGTCTTTCAGTATCGACGGATCGGCCGCTGTAACCCAACGAGCGGTCGCCACCGGCGCCTGATCGTACTTGCAGTTCACGCCGTATTCGTCCGCCAGCCGCTGACGAACCACGTCGAACTGCAGCACCCCCACCGCGCCCAGAATCACATCGTTGTTGCTCTTCGGGCGAAAGACCTGGGTCGCGCCCTCCTCGCAGAGCTGATCCAGCCCCTTGTTGAGCGCCTTCGCCTTGAGCGGATCGGCCAACACCACACGCTGGAACAGTTCCGGCGCAAAGTTCGGCACACCGCTGTAGATCATCGCCGTGCCTTCCGAAAACGAATCCCCGATGGAAATCGTGCCGTGGTTATGCAGGCCGATAATGTCACCCGGCCAAGCCTCTCGTGCGGCCCCACGGTCGGAGGCCATGAACGTCACCGCGTCGGAAATGCGCACGGCCTTGCCCTGGCGCACGCTGTGCAATTGCATACCCGGCGTGTACTTGCCCGAGCAGACCCGCATGAAGGCGATGCGGTCGCGGTGGCGCGGATCCATGTTCGCCTGAATCTTGAACACGAAGCCGGTGAGTTCGCCGTGCGTCGGCACCACTGATTCCGGCTCGGCCTCGCCCACCGTGGCCTCACGCGGCAGCGGTGGCGGCGCCCAGTCGGCGAATCCGTTCAGCAGTTCGCGCACGCCAAAATTCGAGATCGCCGCACCGAAGAACACCGGTGTCAGCTCACCGGCGCGATAAAGCTCCAGATCGAAACCATGCCCGGCCGCCGAGACGAGTTCGATCTCTTCCAGCAAGGTCTGGTAGATCGAGCCGAAACGTTCGGCCATGCCTTCGGCCCGCAAGCCCTCGATGGTCTCGATATCGCTGATCCGTTCTTTCGGACCGTCGTACAGGTAGAAGCGGTCTTCGAGCAGGTGATAAACGCCAGCGAAGTCTCGTCCCATACCCAACGGCCAGGTGACCGGCGCACAGGCGATCTGGAGGACATCCTCGACCTCGTCGAGCAACTCCATCGGTTCACGGCCATCACGGTCGAGCTTGTTGATAAAGGTGATGATGGGCGTGGTCCGCATGCGGCAGACCTCCATCAGCTTGATGGTCCGCGCCTCGACACCCTTGGCTGAGTCGATGACCATCAGTGCCGAGTCCACCGCCGTCAAGGTGCGATAGGTGTCCTCCGAGAAGTCTTCATGCCCCGGCGTGTCCAGCAGATTCATCATGCAATCACGATACGGAAACTGCATGACGGAGGTGGTGATGGAAATGCCGCGTTCCTGCTCCATCTTCATCCAGTCGGAGGTCGCATGCCGCGCGGCCTTGCGCCCCTTGACCGTTCCGGCCAGCTGAATGGCACCGCCGAACAGCAGCAGCTTTTCAGTGACGGTGGTCTTGCCCGCATCGGGATGCGAGATGATGGCGAACGTGCGTCGGCGCTCGGCTTCTGCGCGCAGATTGGCAGGACTGCCGGACATGATCGGAACTGCTGGATAAAGGGCCGCGGATTGTAGCGGCTAGACCGGGCCCCGGTCGAAACGTCGCAGCGGCCGAAGGACGCGCCAGCGGCAGCCTAGCCGGCGGCGACAGCCCGCCGGCGCGGTCGCTTGCCACTGGGAAATGTCAGCCGCAGCAGCTTCCAAAGGACACTGCCAAACTGGCGAATGAACGGGCGACTGTTGTACGCCAGTCCATACTGCTCGCAAAGCGCGCGCACCTCCGGCGCAACGCGCACGTAGTGATTGCTGGGCAGATCGGGAAACAGATGATGCTCGATCTGATGCGACAGGTTGCCGGTGAGCAGGTGCATCAGGCGGCCGCCACGAATGTTGCAAGACCCGAGCATCTGACGCACATACCAGGCCCCGCGTGACTCGCCGGCAACAATGGACTTGCTGAAATGCGACACGCCTTCGGGAAAATGCCCGCAGAAAATCACCGCGAAGGTCCAGATGTTGCGCAACACGTTGGCCGCGAAATTCGCAGCGAGCACGATCAGGAAGAACGGCCCGGCCAGCAACGGCCACAGCACGAAATCCTTCAGCGCCTGACGCCCGGTCTTGGCGCCTGCCTCACGCAGAATGGCTCGGGCTTCGGCCTTGTTGCGCTGGCCCTTGAGCACCCGAGGGATCTCGAGGTCGTGCAGGGCGATGAACCAGTCGAAATAAACGGCCATCACCACAAGCCAGAGCGGCTGGAAGAGATAGAACGGATGCCAGCGCTGGCGTTCGGTCACGCGCATCATGCCGTAGCCGATGTCGCGATCCATGCCCAGCACGTTGGTCCAAGTGTGGTGCACCACATTATGCGTGTGCTTCCATTGTCGCGCCGGGCAGGCGTGGTCCCACTCCCAGGTGGAAGAGTGGATTGCCGGGTCGTTCATCCAGTCCCACTGACCGTGGATGACGTTGTGGCCGATCTCCATGTTCTCCAGGATTTTCGCCAGCGCCAGAGCGCCGACGCCCAGACACAGCACGACCCAGAACATCGGCCAGCTGCCCAGCGCGGCCGGCAACCAGGCCAGCGACGCAAAAATCCCCAGTCGACCGCCGATTGCGAGCAGTTTCTGCGCCCGAATCAGGCGCAGGATGTAGGCGCGATCCGCCTGCCCCAGCGAAGCCCGCTCCCGTGCCCCGATGGCGTCCAGTCGCTCGCCAATCGCATGCAGGTCCGCTTCAGTGAGATGTGAGGGAATCATCGATGGCCTAGAGGTCCAGGGAAACGGGGCCAACCGCTGCGTTCACACAGGGCTGGATCAGAACGCCGGGCGTTTGGGTCAGCTTGCCCGTGCGCAGATCACGCACGGCACCAGAGCGTAGCTGGCAATCGCAGCTGTGGCAGATGCCCATCCGGCATCCGTAGGCGGGATTCAGACCGGCCTGCTCGGCAACCTGTAACAGCGCCGCACCCGGCCGGGCCACGGCGCTGCGTCCGCTGGCAACGAACTCGACCTCACCACCACCGACAGCGGAATCATCCACCATTGGCAGAGAAAACCGCTCGATATGCAGGCGGTCACGTACGCCGGCCTCGGTCCAAAGCGCTTCGGCGGTGCCTAGCATGCGCTCAGGGCCGCACAGCCAGGTCTCGCGATCCCGCCAGTCCGGACATAACCGATCGAGCGTGTGGCGGTCGAGGTGAGGGGCACCGTCTCCGGTGAGCTGCTCACAGTAATGATAGCCGGGCCGGGCCGCGGCCATCGCCCGTAGCGCGTCGGCGAAGATGACGTCATCGCGATGACGTGCATAGTGCAGATGGCAAATCTCGCCGCTGTCTGCAGCACCGGAAGCGAGCATGCCCATGATCGGCGTGACCCCGCTGCCCGCGCTCAGGAACAGCCGGGGGGCGGCGATGTCGTTCAACACGAAATCGCCCGCCGCCGGGCTGATCTGCACCCACGCACCCGCGGCCAAGGTATCGACCAGATACCGCGAGACACCGGCATCCGATGCTGCGTGCACCGTCAGGCGAATGGTCTTCTGAACTCGGTCATCGGAGCTGATGGAGTAACAACGCGGCCGCCAGACGCCGTCGATGTTCACGTACAGGGTGACGAATTGCCCGGCACGGTGACCGCGCCAACCGCGGCCTGGCCGCAGGGTCAGGGAGCGTGTGCCAGTCGCCTCGGTGGTCGCGTCGATCACCCGCGCGGTAAACCGCGCCCCGGCCCGATCCGCCTTGGTCAGCCGCGGTGCCACCAGCGAGGTGTAATCCCGTGTCGTCCGCGGAAATGCGAACGCGCGGGCCAGCCGTTGCGGCCAAGCGGGTTTCGGAAGAGCGGCAGCTGAATTCATGACCGCGAATATACAGTTGTATATACACTTGTCAATTCATCGACCGCAGCGCATCCCGGCCCCGCTACGGGCCGTAGGGATGGACTAGGGAGAAACCGGCGCACCAGCGCCGCGGTAGGGGAAACGCCGAAGCGCTAGGCGATCACCGGCACGCCAAACAAATGCCCGTGTGCATGCATCAGGCCCATATAGGCCACGAGGCCGATGATCACGGTGAGCACATCCAGCATCGGATTCACCCGCGGGCGAACCGGCGCGGTGGCGCGTTTTTTTGCGGAGATCACGTCGACCACGGCGAAGGCCAGAAACGCCGCGAACAGCAGCATCGACGCGAGATCACCGTTGGCGAGCAAATGCACCAGCGCCCACAGCTTCACCGCCGCCAGCATCGGATGCTTGACCACCCGACGCAGATTGTTCGGTACGTACGCCGCAACCAGGAGGATCAGCGCGATAGGCATGAGCGCCAGGGGAACATGGCGCGTCCAGACAGGCGGATTCCAGATGGCGATGAAGGGGGCCTCGGCCTTGCCCCAAATGATGAGCACGAGGCCAATTGCGGCGACGATCGAGAACAGCCCCTTATAGCCGCCCTGCCCCAGCCGGTCTTGCAAGCCACCACGCAATGCCGGGCGGGTGGGCACGAGATGCACGCCGAGAAACACGACGAGCCCGATCAACAATGCAATCATTCCGTTCTCCCCTATTGCCCCGAATGGAGCACCCCTCACGATGGACGCGCCAGACTACTCGCTCGATGCCCTGCGGAAAACCTCGGTTGGAACCATTAACGAACTGCTCGGGGTGGAGGTCACCGAAGCCGAGCGCGGGCGGATTGTCGGGACGATGCCGGTCTCCGATAAGAACGTGCAGCCCTACGGAATTCTGCATGGCGGGGCCAGCGTGGTGCTGGCGGAAACCTTGGGTTCCATAGGCTCGGCGCTTGTCGCTGCCGAAACCGGTAAGCGCGCGGTCGGGCTGGAAGTGAATGCCAACCACGTTCGCCCCGCCCCCAAGGGCACGCTGGTCACGGGCGAGGCGGTGCTGGCCCATGAAGGCCGCCGAATCCACGTCTGGCAGATCACCCTGCGCAACGAGGCCGGCAAGCCCACCTGCCTTTGCCGGCTTACGGTCTCGCTGATCGACTGACGCGCCCGGCCCTGCGGACACGCAGGACACCGGCCGCCAGCAGCGCCCAGAGCGCCCAGAGCCCGAACGAACCACTGCTGTCATCGGAGTGCAGCCGGTCTGGCGAGCCGACCGTATCGGAGAATTCGAGCCCGCCCTGATTGAACCAAACCTGCACGACACCGGCGTCGGTGAGCAGCACCAGATCGCTGTCGCCGTCCCGATCCATGTCAGCCAACACCAGATCGATGGCATCGGCTTCGATCGCCATGCTGTGGACCAGCAGCCGGCCGTTGCCATCGTTGCGGTATAGCTGCACGACACCGTTCGGGCTGGCGTTCACTGCATCCATGTCGCCGTCTGCATCCAGGTCGGCCGCCGCGAGACGGCGGGTCAAACCCAGATCAACCCGTGCGTCCTGCTCGACGACGTTCCGCGGCTGGCTGCGCAACAGGCGCAGTTCAGGTGCCCTGGGCGAACCCATCGCCATCTCCGGCCGGGCGGCAAGCAGATCGCCATCCTCATCGCCGTCGAAATCGGCGCCCAACCAGTGGGTCACCCCCGCGGTCGGCAAGGACAGGCGAGCACCAAAACTGCGTCGACCGATGGTGGGCTGAAAGACATCGCCCTCTGCCACGCCGAACACCGGCTCCGGCCGACCATCCCCGTCGATATCCGCAAGTCCCAGTGACAACGCCTCGGCCGGCTCCAGCGTCGCCGTGAAGAAGCCGTCACCACCCTCGGAGAAGTAGACGCGCGGCACGGCATCCGACTCGAGAATCACGATGTCGGCCACACCGTCTTCGTCCAGGTCGGTGGCCAGCGCATCCAGGGCCGGACCGTCACCCAGATCGTTCGGTGCCAGGGCAAACGCGCCATTGCCCGTGTTGCCATATAGCGCATGGCCGCCACTAGCATTGACGACAACAATATCTTCGCCCGCCTGGCCGTCGAAGTTGCCGGCCAGCAAGGCGCGCACGTCACCGACGTCGCCCAGGCTGCCGGCGGCTGCGAAGGCCTTGTCAGCGGTCTGCACAAACAGGCGGGTGGCGCGGCCTGCGCCGGTGCCCACGGCGATATCCAGCGCCCCGTCGCCATCGGCATCCAGCACGGCAAGCCGCGTGCCGTCGACAACCTCGAACTCTGCGCCAGGAATTTCGGCCAGCAGGTCGGTGACGACCACCCCGATCGAGGCGACATTGTCATCCGGATTCACATCGGTGGCGGGCTCGCCCACGCTGGCCTGCAACCAGACGCCGCCGGCGCGATCCGCCTCCGACTCAATGGCCACCGTCTGCTGATCGCCAGCCGCCAAGGTTTCGAGAACGCAGTCCAGCGTTACCACCGAAACCGCAACGCTTCGAGTGCAGCCGTCCGGAACCGGAACCGACAGCCCGGCGCCGCTGATACGCAGCGTCAGCGTGCCACCGGCCAGGCTGCCGCCAGGATTCGACACGGTGGCGCTCCACTGGAACGGCACCTCCGGCGCGGCCACGGCGCGCTCTGCCTGGACTGTCACCGCAAGATCGCGCTCCGGCTCGGTGATGGTCAGGCTGAACGCCGTATCCGTGCCCTCATCGAACGGATCCGTCGCCGTCAGTACTACGTTGTAGGATCCGGCCGTTCCCAGTTCCGCAGCACCGGCGATGCTGTCACCGGTGAGCGTGAGACCAGCCGGCAGCCCGGTGGCCGCATAGGTCAGCGCATCACCGTCCGGATCTTCGAAGATCTCGCTGAGCACCAGCGTCCATTCCTCCCCTTCGTCGAGGCTCAGATCCTCCACCGGCGCGACGATCAGCGGCGCATCGTTGCCAACACGCTCGATCACGAGCACGAGCTGTGATGTCGCCGAGTCTCCGGCCTCGTCGAATGCCGACACGTTGAGCGCATAGCGCCCGACGTCACTTTCGGTCGGCGTGCCACTGATCACCCCGCTGGTCGTACCCAGCGCCAAGGAGCTTGGCAGGCCGGGCGCGGTGTAGGTCAGCACATCGCCGGCATCGGCATCGGTGAACGCCGCGGCGATCGACAGGCTGGCCGCCTCATCGACGAACAGACGCTCCTGGCCCAGCGCGACGGCCACCGGTGCGTCGTTGCGACCCTGGATGTCGAAGCGAAGCTGCCCGGTGGCCTGCAATCCGGCGTTGTCCGCGACGGTGTAGGCCACGGTTTCGAGTTGCACCTGACCTTGGCGCAAGCCCTGGACTTGTGCCGAGCCACTCGGATCGAAGACGACTGCGCCATCCGTGGCGACGCTAACGGCAAGCCCGGAACTGGTCGTCTCATCGACACGGACAACGGTGAGACTGTCGCCGCTATCCGGGTCGATGTCATTGGCGAGCACTCCGGGTGCAGGACTGGTCACCACGCCGTCCTCGGTGAGCACAAAGCGATCATCGGTCGCGACAGGCGGATCGTTGACGCCGGTCACCGTGATCACCACCCGGCCCTGGTCGCTGCCGCCGGCACCATCTGAGACGAAGTAGTCGAACCCGTCTTCCGCGACAACACCGTCCGCGAGTCCGGCATAAACCGAGGTTGGGTCAAAGGACAAGCGGCCGTCACTACCGACCACGACCGCCGCACCGCCCTCCGACACCGCTGGCGCCGAGGCGGTAAGCGTTTGCGCATCCGCGTCGCTGTCATTGCTCAGCAGGCCGGGTTCGGCCACGGTCAACACCTGGTCCGCCGGGGTCGCGAAGGCGTCGTCCGACGCGATCGGGTCGTCGTTGATCGGTTCCAGCCGGAATGCGATGGTGCTGACGGAGGAATCAAGCGTCTCTCCGAAGGCCTGCACGCTGATGAGGCGGTCAGGATCGCCGAGAATCTCGCCAGTGTACTGGTAGCTCAGACTGGTCAGCACAGCGGTGTAGTCCTCCGGAGCGGCATCACCGGTGATGTCCAGCCGGCCTGCGGTGCCGTCGTAATTTGCCGTGAGTCCCGTTGCGCCAACGTCGACAGCCAGCGATTCGGCCGCAGCATCCTGGACCACGTCGAGCTGAACCCGCAGCGCCTGCACCAATGCCAAGTCACCTCCCGTGACAACGGCATCCGGCACCAAGGTCTGTTCACCGGCCCCTTCCGCGTATGCCGCGCTGGCATTCTTGCCGGCAGCATCGCCATTGAGATCGACGACCGGCCGGGAGACATCCAGTTCGATGGCGCCGACGTCGCAGGCTTCCGACGATGGTCGAGCCTGCCCCAACTGGTCGACTGCGGCGACCAGCGCTTCGCCGCAGACGGCATCATCCCCGGCATCCAGCAGGACGGTGGGAAGCGCCGGCGTGTATACGATGTGGCTGAAGCCGCTCTCGGAGAGCCGGGTTTCGGCTGCCACCAACCCCAGCGCCTCGGCTGCGGCCACCTCGAATCCTCCACAGGATTCATCCGAGGAATAACTCGTGACGACCTGAGTGATTGCCCCCGGCAGAAAGCACTGGTCACCCGCACCGTTGCCCGTGATAACGGTATTCCGTATCGCGAGAGAACCCTCCGCGTCGACAAACAGACCGGCGGTTCCGGCTGCGGTCTCGTCGCTCAGCCGATTGTTGACAAGGGTGACGTGGGACAGTTGCGAGCCGGCACTGGATTCCCGATTGATGAAGATGGCACCGATCGCAGCCGTCTGGTTTCCCGTAACGGTCGCGTTCACCAGCGCGAGGCGACCGATATTGGCAATGGCGCCACCAACCCCCTCGGAGGCATTGTCCGCCACCGTGGCGCGCGCGATCTCGGCCACGCCGCTGTTGTAGAGCCCACCACCCACCGACCCGGCGCGGTTACCGATCAGACTGATATCGGTGGCCGACAGCACGCCGAAATTGGCAATGCCGCCGCCGAGCGATCCCGCGACACTGTCGCGGATGGCGACCGCTTGCAGGGTCAGCGTCCCGAAGTTCCGGATCGCTCCCCCTTCTTCGTCTGCACTTCCGCCCACAAGGGCCAAGTTGCGTAGTGACACGGTGGCAGAATTACGAATACGGATAAGCCGCGTGGCCGTCCCGGGCGCCGCCACAAGACGCAGCGGACCTTGATCCGTTGCCCCATCGATCGACACCTCGGTCTCGGCGAGATCGAGCTCCGTGGAGAGTTCGATTTCATTCCCGCCGCAATCAAAGCTGACGTCGCCCCCACCTTCCAGTGCAGCGACCAACGCAGTCTGCGTGCATTCGGTGACCACGCCGGCGGCATTAAGCCCCCCCGGGATCAGCAGGCAAACCAAGAATGCCAATCGCGCCACTACGTTATGTCCGCTCACCCTGATCCCCATAAAAAGCCGTTCGCAAGAATACCGTGGCCCCGCAGCGCGGCGCACGACTGACTATCATGCCTGCTGATTCGCCCAGTCCATTGACCCCGCATGACAACCCTGACCCAGAGCTTCAACACGGCCATCGATACCGTGGTCGACAAGGTCGGCAAGCAAATCGTCCTCGGCGTACCGCTCGGGCTTGGGAAACCGGTGGGCTTTATCAACGCGCTATACGCTCGAGCCAAGCGCGACCCTGACTACAACCTGGTCATCTTCACCGCGTTGTCGCTCAATCGTCCCCGGGTGTCCGGCCTGGCCGGCCAATTCGTCAACCCCATGTTCGATCGGGTGATGGGCGGCTGCGAAGACCTGGACTACCTGCTGGACCGCGACCGCGGCGCACTACCTGGCAACGTCACCGTGCGCGAGTTCTTCTTTCAGGCCGGCTCGCAGCTGACCAACGCCAACGCGCAACAGAACTACATCAGCACCAACTACACCTTCGTCGCCCGCGACATGCTGGATGCCGGTGCCAATGTGTTCGCCCAGCTGGTGGCGCCACACCCCGACCCGGCCGCCGAGCGCGTGAGCCTGAGCTGCAACCCGGATGTCAGCCTGGATGTGGTGCCGGCGGCCCGGGCGCGCTGGCCCATCGCGGTGGTCGGCGAGCTGCATGACGAACTGCCCTACATGCCGGGCGACAGCGAGCAGTCGCATGCCGAATTCGATGTTCTGATCCGCCGCCCGACCCCGCGGCAAAGCCTGTTCGCAGTGCCCAAACAGCCGGTTACCCTGGCCGATCACGCCATCGGTCTGCACGCGAGCACGCTGGTTCCGGACGGCGGCACGATTCAACTCGGCATCGGCGCGTTGGGCGACACGGTGGCCCACGCACTCGGTATGCGTCATCAACGCAACGCCGCCTGGCGCGAGCTGGTCGGGGTCCCCGCCGCAGTGGCGAACCAGATCGGCGGGACCGAGCCCTTCGAGATCGGCCTGTACGGCGCCACCGAGATGTTCGTCGATGGCTTCCTGGCCCTGTACGACGCGGGTGTGCTGAAGCGTTGCGTTGTCGATGACATTAACCGCCAGCGCGCCATCAACGCTGGCGAAGCCATTAGCGACGACGAACAGGCGCAACGGCTCCACGGCGGTTTTTTCCTCGGGCCACGCTGCTTTTACGACCGTCTGGCCAGCATGCCGCTAGACGAACGCCGTCAGTTCCACATGACCTCTGTCGGGCGGATCAATCAGCTTTATGGGTCCGAAGAACTGGATCGCCTACAGCGCACGGACGCCCGGTTCATTAACACCGGGCTCAAATGCACCCTCACCGGCGCCGTCGTCTCCGACGCGCTGGACAATCACCGCGTGCTGTCCGGCGTTGGCGGCCAGTACAACTTCGTCGCCCAGGCCCATGCGCTGGACGGTGGCCGCTCCATCCTGCTCGTCAAGGCGGTGCGGGGCGAGGGCAAGAATGCCGAATCGAACATCGTGTGGGAGTACCCGCATACGACCATCCCGCGCCATCTGCGCGACATCCTGATCACGGAATACGGTGTCGCCGACCTGCGTGGCGCAACGGATCGCGATGTGATCGCCCGCCTGCTCAACGTGACCGATTCGCGCTTCCAGGCCAAGCTGCTGGCGCGGGCCAAATCGGCCGGAAAAATCGAGGCCGACTACGTCATCCCGCCCGCGCACCGGCAGAACACGCCGGAGGCACTGGCCAGCTGGCTGGACCCGGCTCGGGCGGGTGGCCTGCTGCCGTATTTCCCCCTGCCAACCGACTGGACCAACGACGAGGAGGTGCTGGCCGTCGCGCTCTCGCAACTCAAAGCCTTGCAGGCCGCACATCACCCGGTGACGTTGGCCGCCAAGGCCTGGCGCACGGGCGCACCCAGCGCGCAGGTGCGGCAGTTGTTGCAGCGCGTGGGCCTGGCGGCACCGGATTCGCTACAGAATCGAATCGCGGCGCGACTGCTCGCCCGCGAACTGCTGGATGTGCTGCAACAAGGCGAACGCGCATTGCGCCCCGGACTGGACCAACGATGACATTCGAAGACATGCAGGCCGAACTGGCCACCCAGACGGCAAAAATGCCCTGGACAGAACTGCAACGTTTTTTCGCCACCGGTCAAGCCTTTGCCGTCGCACCGGGCGTGGATCTGGTCGACGTTGCTGCCCGCATCGCGACTGACGACAAGGCCGTGATCGAAACCTTGATCGCCGAGCAGCAGTTCGGGCCGGTGAGCGACGAGCAGGCGCTCGCCTGGGTGGAGACGGATGCCAGCGTCTGGGCAGTGGTGGTCAAACCCTGGGTGCTGGTGCAGGCGGTCCAGCCATCCGCATAAACACGGCCGGGTTACGCGGCGACGAGCTGCCCGCGATTGCGCTTGGTGACGAACTGCTCCAGAAACGCCTGCTGATCCCCGAGAATGCGTCGATTCGACAGGATGAGATATTCCGCTCGATTCGGCGCGTAGGGGATCGCCAGCAACGGGCGTCCGGCCTCCTCCGGGGTACGGTTGCTCTTGTGCCGGTTGCAGGAGCCGCAGGCGGTGACGCAGTTGGTCCAGTCATCCGGGCCGCCGCGCGAGGTCGGAACCACATGGTCCCGGGTGAGCTCGGAATGGCGGAACCGCAGACCGCAGTACATGCAGATATGACCGTCGCGCTGAAACAACGCCCGATTGGTCAGCGGCGGCACCAGCGACATCAATCGGCCACCGCGACTGTCATTGACGGCAATGATCGTGTCCAGTTCCAGGAACGACCGGCGCCCTGTTTCACGGTTGGTGCCGCCACGAATGCGGATGCGCTCGGCACCACCTTCCCAGGCGACCTTTTCGTTGCAATAAAGCGTCGCGGCATACTCCCAGTGCACCCAATCCAGCGGAATGCCGCCGACATCCAGTTTCAGGATCAATGGGTGGATCTGCTGGTCGTTCACCGTTCGATCTCCTCTAGGGAAACACTTAGTGAGCACGCGGCCCGCTCGGGCCATCCAACGCTATCTCCGCGACATGACGCCGCGTTGACAAAACCGACGGTCCGTTACCGCTTGCGGAACTATCCTTGAACTGGCAAGGATTTGCCACTTTCGCGCAAGGTAAAGAAGCCATGAATGATCGTCCACGCTGTCCCTGGGTCGACCTCAGCAAGCCGGACTATGTCGCCTACCACGATGAAGAGTGGGGCGTGCCCGTCCACGACGATCAGCGCCAGTTCGAGTTTCTGACCCTGGAGGCCGCCCAGGCGGGCCTTTCCTGGTACACGGTGCTTCGCAAACGGGATAACTACCGCCGGGCATTTGCCGGCTTCGATCCCGCGGTGGTCGCGAATTTCGACGACGAGGACGAGGCACGCCTGCTGGCCGACGCCGGGATCATCCGCAACAAGTTGAAGATTCGGGCAGCGATCAACAACGCGGCGCGCTTTCTGGAGGTCCAGTCGGAGTTCGGTCAGTTTTCGAACTACATCTGGGCATTCGTCGAAAACGCGCCGACGCGACCACCGCCGAAGCGGCATGAGGACTATCGCGCAACCAGCCCGGAATCGGATGCCTTGTCGAAAGATCTGAAAAAACGCGGGTTCAAGTTTGTCGGCAGCACCATTGTCTACGCGCACATGCAGGCCGCCGGGCTGGTGAATGACCACAGCGCCGATTGCTTTCGCCGCCACGAAAGCTGATCCTTTCCAGCGTTCGTCTGGTCGGGGGACAGCGAACACGCGGCGGTTGCCCCAAGAGCCCCCCTCAGGACTCACCGCAGTTTGCTAGATCAAACCCAGGAAACCCTACCCGGCCACGCGCTGAATCGGCTGCAGACTGCGCTGTTGTGCTCCGGCGCCGGCGCCTTGCTGCTCGAAGCCATCTGGTTCCGGCAGCTGGGCTGGGCGCTAGGCAACACGGTCCTCGCTGGCGCCGCGACGCTGGCGGCATTCATGCTCGGCCTCGCCCTCGGCGCCACGCTTTGTGTGTGGCTCACGCACCGCATTCGGCATCCAGCACGCGGCTTCGTGCTCGCCGAAACGCTGGTGGCGGTGTCTGGCGCCCTCGTCATTCTGTTGCTCAGCGTCGGCGAGACCACGTTAGCTGGCTGGCTGCAGCCGTTGCTCGATCGTCACCTGCTACTTCAGTCCCTGCGCTTCTGGCTCAGCGTCGGCCTGTTGCTACTGCCCGCCCTGGCCATGGGCGTTGGCTTGCCGCTGCTCACCTGTGTCTGGGGCGATGCCCCCCGTCTCGGCCCACTGCTCGGCCGCCTCTATGCCGCCAATACTCTGGGTGGCGTACTCGGCCTGGTGCTCGGCGAGTGCCTGCTGATTCCCCTGCTGGGCCTGCCGATCAGCGCGGCTGTCGCACTGTTGCTGATACTGGCATCGGCGGCATTGGTCTGGCCGCTGCGCGACCTGCGATACGAACCGCCGCGGCAACCCGTCACACTCGCGCCTTGGACGTTGCTGCTCATGGCGGCCGGCATCGGCGCCGCGATGCTAGCCATCGAGGTCGTCGGTTTTCGGGTGATCAGCCTGCAAACCGCCGGCACCACACGCACGCTCGCGCTGGCGGTTGCCTGCGTGCTGGCCGGCCTCGCACTCGGCAGCCGTGGGGCAGCGCTGTGGACTGAACGCGACCCAAGGTCGACGAACGCGATCAGCCTGCTTGCCGTGGCGGCCGCGGCGGCGTGGTTGTCGGGCATCGGGCTGGCGAGCCTGGGCGCGCATCTAGAGCATCCGATGGCGCGCTGGGGTTTGGCACTACCGGGCCTGTTTCTGCCTGCCAGTCTTTGCTCTGGCGCGTTGCTGACGCTGATCGCCGAACGCCTGCGTCAGGTCAACCTCTACAACGGCCCCGCCACCGCCCAGCTGCTCGCGGCAAATGCGGCCGGCGCCGCGTTAGGCGCCGGGCTCGCGGGCAGCTGGCTGCTGCCCGCGCAGGGCCCCGCCAACGCCGCGATCTTTCTAGCGCTCGGTCTGGTCGTCCTGGCCCTGGTGGCCGCGCTGGCGCGCCGATCCAAACTGCAGTTGGTGACTCCGGTGCTGGGCCTGGCCGTGGCGGCCATGGGAATACGCAGCATCCCGGCGCTTGTCGACGGTCAGGTTGCTGCGGCCGCCCGGCCCTATCAGACCCTCGATGACAGCCAGCGCGTGGCCATAGAACACGGTCGCAACGAGACGCTGCAATTGCTGCGCTCTGACTTTCTCGGTGAGCCGAACACCTGGCGTCTGGTCACCAATCGGTACTCGATGAGCAGCACCGCCCGCGATTCCGAACGCTACATGTCGCTGTTTGCCTGGTGGTCGCTGGCGCTGCAATCGCAGCCGGTCGACAGTCTGCTGATTTCCTACGGTCTCGGTACCACGGCCAAGGCCTTGCTGTCGGACCAACGCCTGGGCCGCGTCGACATTGTCGACATCTCGCCGGAATCCTTCTCGCTGGCGAGCCAGATCCACAATCTCGACCCGCTGGACGATGCGCGCGCGCAGCGGCACGTCACCGATGGCCGGTTCTATCTCGCCGCCGTGGAAGCGCAGTACGACGTCATCACCGGCGAGCCCCCTCCGCCGCGCATGGCGAGCGTCGTCAATCTGTACACCCGCGACTATTTTCAGCAGATGCGCCAGCGGCTCGCGCCACAGGGTGTCGCCACGTACTGGTTGCCGGTCGATCAACTCTCGCCGGCGTCCGCAAAGGCCATCACGGCTGCGTTCTGCGATGCCTTCGAACACTGTTTTCTCGCCGCCGGCAGTCACTACAACTGGATCTTGATCGCCGCGCCGGCCAAGCCCGCATTCAATGACGCTCTCTGGGATCAGCGATCGTCGCTGTACCAACTGCGGCGCACCGGAGTCGAGTCGCCGGCCATGCTGTGGACAGGCTTTCTTGCCGATGCGCAGCAGCTACGCGACTGGGTCGGCGACACCCCGGCGCTCACCGACCACCACCCCGGCCGTCTACGCCTTCGCAATCCCGACGCCGAAGAACTGTTGGCCTACGCCAACTGGGCCTCGCCATCCGAAGCGCGACGCCGCTTCTTCGCCTCGGCCTGGGTCGCCAACACGCTGTCGGCGGAACAGATTCAGGCGGTCGCGGAACTCTGGGACTGGCAACCGATACTCAACGGCTTTATCCACGATGCGCCCATCGCCTTGATCGACGGCCTGCTGGATACGGACCTGATCACCCCCGTGCTGTGGGGCCTTGGCAGTGGTTGGAATGAACAACGGATCGCGGCAATGGACACATTGACGCCGGATGGCGATGCGGCGCGGGGACAGCAAGCGTTTCATCAGGGCGTGGGCAGCCTTGCACGCCGTGAGCCGCGGAAGGCGAAGATGCACTTTCTGGATGCACTGGCCTTCGACGTCGAGCGATCGCGGGAACTGGCGGTCTACGCCGCCTGCCGTGCGGGTCAGCGTGACGAGGCCAAACGCATCGCCGGACCAGCACGGTTCGCATTCCGCTGCTGGTGACGACGATCGTCTAGTCCGGCCGCCGGATCACCAGATCGCGAATGGTCTTGTCACCCAGCGCTTCGCGGATCGCCCCCTCGTACTGACGGATTTCACGGCGCACCGGTCCCTGAATCGACTGGCGCTCAGCGGCATCCGGCTCATCTGCGCGATCGGACCGGACGGTTTCGATGATCTCCGACAAAGACATGGCATCCAGATCACGCGCGGGCAGCAGGCCCAGGGCAGGCGCCTCCACCTCCACCAACACGCTGGCTGCGAGCAGACGGTCCACGACCGAGTAAACCGCCTCCGGCCGCTCGCCGGTTTCATTCGCCAGCTCACTGACCGGCAGCGGCGGTTCGCCGGCGACAAAGCGACGCGCAATGATCCCCATGACATGCAACGCCAGATGCTCACGGGTGCGATTGCCGATGAAACTGCCCGTGGTGCTCGGCCGCACATAGTTCGGGTACTGCAACAGAAACGCGAGTTGGCAACCCACCAGCAGAATCAACCATCCGACATAAAGCCAGATCAGCAAAAACAGCAGGATCGCGAAACTCGAATAGACAGCGTTGTAACTGGGCACGGCGGTGGCGAATTCGGCAAACGCCAGACTCGCGCTTTCCCAAAGCAGGCCTGATAACACACCGCCGCCCAAGGCCGATGTCAGACGCACCCGTGTATTGGGAATAAACGAATACATGAATGTGAAGGCCGCCATCACCAGCAAATACGGAACCAAGCGACCCGCGAAGGTGATGATCAAGCCGAGCGGCTCGATATGCGACAGATGCACCAGTAGAGCGTTGCTGGATGCCGACGCTGTGACCCCCACGGCTGAGAACACCAGCACGGGACCGACAATGAGCACGGACAGATAGTCACCAAAGCGGCGCGCCAGCGGCCGGGATCGCTCTATGCGCCAGATGCGATTGAAGCTGGCCTCGACCTTTTGCAGCATCGATATCGCGGTGTAGAACAACATCGCAATGCCGAGGAATCCCAGCACACCGACATCGACGTTCTCGACAAAGCCGATGATGGTGGCGGTAATTTCTGCGGATTTCTCACCCAAGGGCGCCAACACCCGCTGCAGCACGGGCTCCATCGAATTGTGGACGCCCAGTGCCTTGAGGACAGAGAAAGCAAGCGCCAGCAGCGGGACCAGTGACAGCAGGGTGGTGTAGACCAGGCTCATTGCCCGCATCGACAACTCGCCACGAGACAGCTCACGCGCCAGTGCCGCGAGCAGCTGCGCCAGACGCCAGAGTTGTTGCCGCCACCATGGCCACGCCGGATTGATCGGCTGCCAGAGCTGTTGACGGATGCGGTCAATCAGATTTTCAGGCATGTCGAGTCCTTCGCGAACGGGCGGTGATCGGACGCGCAGCAGTGGACATCCGCGGCATGCCCGTGGTGCCCGCGCCAGGGATGCCCCGGCGTTCCGGCACGCGTCGGTTACCCGCCAATCTTCTCGGGCCGGTTCATGCCGTGCCCCTCGGCGTTAGCCACCGAAGCAGCTGGATCACCCTTGAGCGTATCGAGCCGCATCATCCGCTTGATGAGCGGCGAGATCACGACCATGACGACGGCGATCGCCATCGCCACGTAGGCCACATTGGTATAGACCTCCGCGTAGGTCGCCTTGGCGGCGGCGACATTCGTCAGCTGGCCACCGATGGTCTCGGCGCCGGTCGAGCGTGCGATCACCCCGGCCAAGTAATTGGACAGACCCGAGTACAGAAACCAGGCGCCCATGCTCAGCCCGACGACGCGCGCCGGGGCCAGCTTGGTCACCGTCGACAGGCCGACCGGCGACAGCATCAGCTCCGCCATGGTGTGTATCCAGTAGATCAGGAAGATGTAGTAGACCGCTGTCAGCCCGGTTGGCCCGCCCGCCTTCATGCCGGCGACCAGCGCCAGGAATCCAAGCCCGACGCCGAACACACCGAAGGCGAACTTAAGCGGAGCCGCCGGCTCGCGGCCCCGGCGCGCCAGCGCCACCCACATCCAGGCGACAATCGGCGCGAAGATCACGATGTAGCCGGCGTTGAGAAACTGGAACACCGGTGCCGGCACCGACCACCCGAACATCGTGCGGTCGACGAGTCGGTCGGTGAACAGGTTCAGCGACGAACCGGCCTGCTCAAACAAGGCCCAGAACGGAATCTGCGCGAGGATGAAATAAAGCGCCGCGAGCATGCGCGGCCGCTCATCGCCGTCGAGCCCGAATACGGCATAGCCGATGAACGCGACGACGATGACAATCCCCAGCGAACCGACGAACCAGTCCGGAATCACGTGGGCCTTCATCACCAGCAGCATCGACACAGCAATAATCACCAGCCCCACGAGATAGCAGGCCAGCTCGACCGTGACCGGACCGAACACGCGCTCGCGCAGCTTGGCGGGATCCGGCGGCTCGGCGCGGCCCTCCAGCCACTGCTGGCCCCAGAGGAATACGGCGAGTCCCGCCAGCATGCCAATACCCGCCAGGCCGAACCCGTATTTCCAGCCGTAGACGATGCCGAGGTAGCCGCAGAGGATCGATGACAGAAACGAACCCAGGTTGATCCCCATGTAAAAGATGGTGAAGCCCGAATCCCGACGCTTGTCTTCCAGCGAGTACAGCGACCCGACGATGGTGGAGATGTTCGCCTTCAGGTAGCCGACACCGGCGATGATCAAGGCCAGCGACAGATATAGGATGTTGACGTACAGCGGCTCCTGTTCGATGCGCGTGCTGTAGTCCGACACTGCGATGCTTGCGGGCAGGCCGACCGCGGCCGGCTCCTCAATCACCATCCGTGAGGCCTCGTCAACAAAGCGAATTCGCGACTGGCCGGACTCCGATACGATGATCTGTGGGGCATCCCCGCCGCGGCCGTCCAGCGTCACCTGATACTCCTGACCGGCATAGGTCAGGATCTCTCGCGACCCCGCCCCCTCGAAGGCCATGCCGAAATGGCCCAGCACCAGGAGGATGGCACCATAGGTCACGGCCTTTCTCTGCCCCAGATAGCGGTCGGCGAGCGTGCCGCCGATGATGGTCATCACATAGACCAGCGCCGTATAGGCACCGTAGAGCAGCGCCGAACGCTCGTCGGAGAACAGAAAATGCTGCGTCAGGTAGAGAATCAGCAGTCCTCGCATCCCGTAGTACGAAAAGCGTTCCCACATCTCGGTGAAGAACAGGATGGCCAGGCCGCGCGGATGACCAAAAAAGGTCTTGTCGCCAGCGGGTGCTGATTGCGTCATGAAGAGTCCAACAAGCGATTGATTTGCCACGAGTATACCCACCGTCGCGTGAGGCTGAGTGCCCTACCCGCACGAAGGTGGGACGGGTTGAACCCGTGATCCGGCTTGGCGTCAGACGAGGCCCGCCCCGCGCCGTTCGGCGACATGATTCCTGCGCGAAAACCCGCTACGGCGCCACCAGTCACCGTCCGACAGACGGTAGCAATGTTGCAGTGCAACATATTGACACTCTTCCGGGCCATCCTTATGATGCGATGCAGCAAATGTTGCAGAGCAGCATAATCGCAAGACCCGCTCCCAGGAGGAATTCATCATGGAAATTCAAGTCGTCATCAATGACGTGAAAGGCAAAGCCGAGACCTATGCCGGTCAGGCTCAAGGCGTAATCAAGACCTCCGTTGAGGTTGCCAAGCAGGCCAACGGTATCTTCGTCGGCAGCATGCAGACGCTCGCCAAGACCGAAGGCGCAGCCGCCAAGGATCTTTACGATGCGGCGCTGGCCAGCTTTGAAAAGGCCAAGAAGGCAGGCGTGAAAGCCGTTGCCAACAAGCCCGCCGAATATGTCCCGAATGGTCGGGATCGCATCGTCACCGCTTACTCCGATTCCGTGAAGGTCGTCACCAAGGCCCGCACCGATCTGGAAAAGGTGCTCGAGAAGGGTTTCGACACCATTCAGGTTCAGCTGGGCCTGAAGAAGCCGGCCCCGAAGAAACGCGCCACGTCGACGGCCAAGAAGGCTCCGGCTGCGAAGAAGGCTCCGGCCAAGGCGACTGCCGCCAAGAAGACCACGGCGGCCAAGACCACGACCGCAACCAAGCGCACGACGACGTCCGCCGCCAAGAAGCCGGCGACCAAGACGACGCCGAGTGCCTGAATCGGTCAGCCTGGCCGATTTGATACGGAATGCTGATTATTCCGATCCACGAAAGGGGGGCGACTTGCCCCCCTTTCGTCGTTCTGAGCGGAGGGTAAAAGGGATGCGTCTCCCAATTCCACAACGCGTGAGAGACATGGCATCAATCATCGGTGATGCCGGCCACGTCGTGTTCGGAACCGTCGCGGAATTATTCTGGGTCGAAGTCGACGCCGTCAGCGGTCATCGCAGTGCGCTGCGCGAGCGCCTTGATGTACTCCGATCCAGCGATGGCACGGCCGACATGGTCGCCAAGCAAATTGATCTGATGCCGGAATCGGCGCGCCGCATGCAGCGCACGCGGGCCGAGCGCCAGCACACGGTGTCGAAGTTCAACCGCGGGGTTCGCGAATTGAGCACGCGGTTGCGCGCCTCGCTGACACCGACCAGAGGCTAGCTTTTCGTCGACTAGTCGTCGGCGTTCGGCTTCTTTGAACTCCGGCGCCGGGTCCGCCGCTTGGGGGGTTCCGGCTCATTTTCCGGATCGATGTCGTCCGCGGCACGCGCGAAGGCGGTGGCCAGCACACGCTGCCAGGCACGGCCGCCCCGCTCCACGTTCTCGCGAACAAAGCTCGACGGGTCAAACCCCTCGGCCGACGTCATCCGCTCGCGCACGTATTTGATGATGTCTTCCTGAATGCCCACCACATCGGGCAATCCGAGGAATGAGCGGAGCTCTTCCGGCTTGACGTCGATTTCGATTTTGATGATCACGCGGCGCTTGCCTCGTAGATGACGGACCCGTGTTGTCGCCCGTCACCGAGGCGACGTCAACCTGCCCACGGGTCATCGCCTCGCTATTGTTCGAGCGAATGCTCCGGAAACCCTTCCAGCGGCGCGAGTTCTTCCCGATCACGCAGAAAGGTCGGCTTGCTCTGGATATAGAGCGCCAACAGTTCCGCCAGTGACCGGAGGGAGTGCAGATGCGTGCGCTCGTAACCATGCGATGCGTCCACACCAAAACACAGCAGGGCGGTGCGAATGTCATTACCGGCCTCGATGGCCGACGCGGAATCCGAGCGGTAGTAGCGGAACACATCGCGCTGATAGCGCACTTCGTGTTCTTCGCAGATCTCGATCAGCTTGCGGGTCAGATGGAAATCGAAGGGACCAACCTGATCCTTGATCGCGATCGTAACCCCGGTCTCCTTGGAGTTTTGCCCCGGCGCCGGTGTCGCGTTGTCGATGGTCACCATCTCGGCGACATCCTGATGCAGCACGGCCGAGGCGCCGTAGCCCACCTCTTCTGAAATCGTGAACAACAGGTGGCAATCAACAGGCGGCCGCAGACCGGAGTCGACAATGGCCTTGGTCGCCGCCAACAAGGCCGCCACGCCGGCCTTGTCATCCAGGTGCCGGGAATTGATGAAGCCGGACTCCGAGATCTCCGGGCAGGGATCGATGGACAGGAAGTTGCCAATCTGGATCCCCAGCTTGCGCAGATCCGCCTCGTTGTAGGCGAACTCGTCGACGCGCAGTTCCAGGTTGTCCCAGCTCGTCATCTGGGTGTCGACCTCTTCGTTGAAGGCGTGACCGGATGCCTTCAACGGCAGGATGGTGCCGCGCAGGCGCTGCCCGTCGTCGAGCAAGATCGAACAGCGTGCGCCTTCGGCGAACCGCGCGGACCAGGTGCCGATGGGCGTGACTTCTAGGCGGCCGTTGTCCTTGAACGCACGGACCATCGCGCCGATGGTGTCCAGATGGACGACGACCGCGCGGTCAGGACTGCCAACGTCGCCCGCGATGGTCGCGCGAATCGCCCCTCGGCGGGTCAGCTCCAGCGGCACGCCCAACCGCTCGAGTTCCTTGCCCACGTAGGTGGTGATCTCGTCCGTGAATCCGGTTGGGCTGGCGATGTTGAGCATGTTGAGCAAATGCTCACGCAGGTAATCATTGTCGATAGGAAGTCGTTTCACTGGTGTCTTTTCTCGTGTTCAAGCTTGATGCGCGTGCATGTGCCGCGCGGATTCCGCTGTTTCGGGGAACAGCAGATCGACGAAGCGCTGCGCCGTGGGCTGCGGTTCGTGGTTTGCCAGTCCGGGCCGTTCGTTCGCCTCGATGATGACGTAGTCCTCGCCTTCGGGCCGATCGATGAGCAGGTCCAGACCGACGACGGGAATCTCCAGCGCGCGGCTGGCGGCGATGGCGACATCGCGCAAATGCGCAGACAGCAGGTCCGTCACATCGTGCAATGTGCCGCCGGTGTGCAGATTGGCCGTCTTGCGCACGGGCAGCAGATCACCTTCGTCCAGTACGGATTCCATGGTCAGACCGGCATGCTCGACACAGCGCAAGGTTTCGGCATCGGTCGGAATCCGGCTTTCGCCGTCGGTCGCGGCCGACCGTCTTCGTGACAGCTTGTCGATCAACTGCTCGACGGTGTGACGGCCGGTGCCACGCACCACCGGCGGCTTGCGCAGCGCCGCGGCCACAACCCGGTGGTCGATGACGATAATGCGCAGGTCATCGCCCTGATGGAACGATTCCAGCAGCACGGTCTCGCAAACCTTGCGCGCCTCCTTGACGCTGGCGCGCAACACCCGAGGCGTGCGGACATCGACGGCAATCCCCGCCCCCTGCTCGCCCCGCGCCGGCTTGACGACGACGGAGCCATGCTCGGCCAGAAAGGCAGCGTTTTCCGCCGGGTCGCCAGCCACTTCCTGCACCGGCACCTGCAGCCCGGCATTCCGCAGCAGACGCGATGTCACACGCTTGTTGTCACAGCGACTCATGGCGACGGCGCTGGTCAGATCGCTTAGCGACTCGCGGCAAACGATGCGCCGCCCCCCATGCGACAGGCTGAAGTAAGCCTCATCGGCATCCAGCACCTTCACGCGGATACCGCGCCGCTTGGCCTCGGTGGTGATGATGGTCGCGTAGGGGTTGAGCCGCTGCTCTTCATCCGGGCCGATGAACAGCTTGTGATTGATCGGGTTCTTGCGCTTGACCGTGAACACCGGGACGCGCTGGAAACCGAGCTTCTCGTACAGCGCAATCGCCTGTGCATTGTCGTGCAACACGGATAAGTCCATGTACGCGCGACCACGGGCGAGAAAGGTTTCGGCCAGCTGCAATACGATCGCCTGCCCCACGCCGGGCACCTGACAGTCGCGATCGACAGCCAGACACCACAGGCTGGAGCCGTTTTCCGGATCATTAAAGCTCTCGGCATGATCGACGCCGGTTGCGGTGCCGATGATCTGCCCGGTGCCGACCTCCTCTGCAACCAGATAGACCAGACGGCGGTTCTTGCGGTTGTCCCACAGAAAGTCCGGCGGTGTCGGCACCATGTGCCGCTGCTTGTAGAGCCGGAGAATGCCCTCGGCATCGGCCGAGGTGGTCATCTGCCGGACGGTAAAGCCGCGCGGGCTGGTCGGCTGCCGGGGAACATGGTTCAGCCACAGACGAAAGGTGTGCGACGGGTCCAGAAACAGTTCCTGCGGCGCGTAGGCCAGCACCACGTGGGGATCGCGAATGTAGAACGCGATATCGCGGCGCCCGGTGCGTTCATCGCGCAGCGCCTGCGCGACGGCTTCGGGATCAGCGAAGGTGTGGGCAAAGATCAGACGCCCCCATCCGCAATCGAGCACGATCCCGGCTGGCGGCACCTCGCCGTCCGGCCCTCGCCGCTGCCCCCCCCATTGCAGCGACGGGGCGCGCGAGCGGTCGAACCGATGATCAACGCGCTTGCGATCAGACATCAGGACTCCTCGGGCCTCTACAGACCGTGCGTCTGCAACCAGAATTCGAGCAGCGCGCACTGCCAGAGTTCCGAGCCGCCCAGCGGGGTGATGTGATCGTCTGGCGATGACAGCAGCGTGTCGAGGTAGTCCTGGCGGAACAGCGCGCGCTCCCGCGCGGCGGGCTGTGACAGGATGTCCTGGACCATGGTTTTGACCGGCCCCTGGATGTACTTGAGTGCAGGGACGGGAAAATACCCCTTGGGCCGGTCGATCACCTCCTTCGGTATCACCTCGCGAGCGATCTCCTTGAGGATGTGCTTGCCCGGCACCTTGTGCTCCGCCGGCACCTGCGCCGCCAGTTCCACCAGCTCGTGGTCGAGAAAGGGCACGCGTGCCTCCAGACCCCAGGCCATGGTCATGTTGTCCACCCGCTTGACCGGGTCGTCAACGAGCATGATCTGGGTGTCCATCCGCAGGGTCTGATCGATGGGCCGCGTGGCGCCGGCCCGAGCGAAATGCGCCTCGACAAAGGCACGGCTGTAGTCATCGCCCAGCCACTGCGGATTCAGTGCCCGGCCCATGCCGGCGTGGTCGCGATCGAAGAATACCTTGGCGTAGTCCGACACCGGATCGCGAGATTCCAGCATCGGCGGATACCAGTGATAGCCGGCAAAGACCTCGTCGGCCCCCTGCCCGCTCTGCACCACCTTGACGTGCTCCGACACCGCCTGGGAGAGCAGATAGAAGCCCACGACATCATGGCTGACCATGGGCTCGGACATCGCCGCGACCGCCTTGGGCAGCTCGCGCAGCATGCGATCAGACTCGATGAACAGCTTGTGGTGCTCGGTATTGAACCGCTCGGCGACAATCTTGGAGTACTTGAACTCGTCGCCTTCCATGTCGCCGACGCTCTCGAACCCGACCGAAAAGGTCTGCAGCCCGGTCTGACCCGCTTCATCGAGCAAACCGACGATCAGACTCGAGTCCAGCCCGCCCGACAGCAGCACGCCGACCGGCACATCGGCAACGAGCCGGCGATCGACCGCCTGACGCAGGCTGGTATGCACGCGGTCCTTCCAGTCATCGAAGCTCAGGTTGCGGTCAACCTCCGGCGTGCCGAAGTACGGCCGCCAGTATTCGGCCAGTTCGCGACGGCCATCCGGATGAATCCGCATGGTGTGCGCCGGCGGCAGCTTGCGCACCTGCTTGAGCATGGTGTGTGGCGCCGGGACGACCGCGTGAAAGCTCATGTAGTGATGCAAGGCGACCGGGTCCAGATCGCTGCTGATACCGCCTGCTGCGACCAGTGCCGGCAGCGAGGAGGCGAAACGCAACCCGCCATCGACTTCGGCGTAATACAGCGGTTTGATGCCCAGCCGGTCGCGCGCAGCGAAGACCTCGCCGGTATCGCGCGAGACGATGACCACGGCGAACATGCCGTTTAGCCGCTGCACGAACTCCGGCCCCCAGGCGTGGTAGGCCTTGAGCAGCACTTCGGTATCGCCCTGGGAGAAGAAGCGGTAACCCTTGGCTTCCAGCTCCGCACGCAGCTCGCGAAAGTTGTAGATCGCGCCGTTGTAGACACCGGCCAGACCCAATGCGGCGTCGATCATCGGCTGCTGGCTGGCATCGGACAGGTCGATGATCTTCAGCCGGCGATGGCCCAGCGCCACCGCACCTTGAGACCAGACACCGCCCGAATCGGGACCACGCGGCTCCATGGCATCCACCATGGTGCGCACCGCGCCGAGGTCCGGCTGTCGGTGATCGAAACGAATCTCACCGCACAGTCCGCACATAGAGGCTCCTTGAGCGCAGGTGATGCAGGCATCACCTATCTGAAATGGCCTCCTAGCATAGCCAAGCCACTGCCAACGATCAAAATAAGAGCGTTGATTTTAAAGCGTTTTTAACCTTGCTGCGCTGCAATACTGGCTCCAATCCCCGCATCCAGATCCGGATATTTCGGTTCAAATCCAAGACCTTCGCGCATTCTGCGGATATCCAGCCGACGCGACTCGCGAACAAACGAGGCCGCCTGCGCGCCCAGCCGCTGTTCAGCTTCGGCCAGCGGGATTTGCGGCGGTTCCGGAAGGCCGAGATGCCGGGCACAGCGCAGGAAGTAGTCGGTCATGCTGGTCGGGGTGCCGTCGCTGACGTTGTAGACGGACTCCACCGCTGCGGCCGTCATCGCGGTCCACGCCACGCGAGCGAGGTCCTCGACGTGAATACGATTGCTCCAGGGGGCTTCTGCGGGACGGATCACCGGCAGGCCGCGCTGAAGGCGCTGTATCGGCAGGCGGCCCGGCCCATAAATGCCCGGAACCCGCAGCCGCACCAGTTCGACGCCACGGTCCTGTGCCCAGTCGCTCAATCGGGATTCGGCATCGACCCGCCGCTGCGCTCGGGGCGTGAGCGGGCGCAGCGGCGCATGCTCATCCACCCAGGCACCGCCGCAATCACCGTAAACGCCGGACGTGCTGATGTAGACCAGCCGGCGCGGTGGCGGTAACGCAGACAGTACGCGGACCAACCGGGTGTCCTGCGTGCCCTGTTTGGGTGGTGGCGCGGCGATAAGCACCTGGTCTGCAACCGGCAGCGACAGCCCCTCGCTATCCAGGTCCTGTTGCAAGGCCTCCACGCCTTCGAACCGCAGGCGGGCAACCGAAGCCGCCTGCCGAACCAGGCCGCTGCACCGCACCCCGGCGTCCAGGGCCATCCGCGCCACACGCAGGCCCGTATCCCCGCAACCGATCACCAGAACACTCACGCTGCCAATCCCCCTGGGGCTGAACTTGGCCGCGCGCTACCGCGGTCCGTTACCATCGCTCGCTCACTTGCGCGGATTATGTCGTGCCGCATCAGGTTTCCATCGACAGCAGTGACATCGAGTTTACCGTTGAGGACGAGGAATCGATTCTCGACGCCGCGCTGCGCCTCGGCCTGCCGGTCCCCTACGGCTGCAAGACCGGCGGCTGCGGCGCCTGCCGCGCCCGCATCATCAGCGGCGACATTCATCACGTCCATAACCCACGTGCGCTCTCCGACTCCGAGCGTCAGGCGGGGCTGGCGCTGCTGTGCCAGGCCCAGCCGGAATCCGATCTGCACATCGATGTCCAACTGCTGGCCCGCGATGGCCGCCATCAGGTCCGCAGCGTACCGGCGCGCGTTGACCTGAGAGAGCGTTTGTCGCACGACGTGGTTCGCATGGTGCTGCAGCTGCCCAAGGCGCGCACATTCGATTACCTGCCCGGCCAGTACGTGGATATCCTGCTGCGGGACGGGCGCCGTCGCAGCTTCTCCATTGCCAGTCCGCCAAGTCCGGACAACCGCATCGAAATGCAGTTGCGTCACGTGCCCGGCGGCAGCTTCGTGAGCTATGTAATCAACGAAATGCCGGACTGCTCGGTGCTGCGTATCCAGGGCCCGCTAGGCGGCTTCTACCTACGCGATGCCCCGGAACGTCCCGCGATCTTCATCGCCGGCGGTACCGGGTTCGCCCCGGTGCGCGCCATGCTGATGGAAGCACTGGCGCGCGGTGAATCCAAGCCGCTGCATCTTTACTGGGGTGTCCGTGCAGCCCGCGATCTGTACGAAGACGCCCTGGCCCGATCCTGGGCGCAGGAGCATCCCAACCTGCGATACACGCCGGTGCTATCAGAACCGGCGGCGGGCGACGACTGGCAGGGCGCGACGGGTTTCGTGCATGAACAGGTGATCCGCGATTTTCCCGACTGCTCGGGCTGTGATGTGTACCTCAGCGGCCCGCCGGTGCTGGTCAACGCTGCGAAACGCGATCTGGCCGATCGCGGGCTCAAGCCGGAGCGCACGTTCTACGACGCCTTCGAGTACGCCTTCGTGACCTGGCCGGATGACGAAAACACGTAATATCGGCGTCATTGCCTGAACACCACAACGCCGCCAACCGGAAGTTACCGCATGCGCAATGCCTTGTTCTCCGCCTACCTTCGCGTGACGGTCGGCCATCCGTTGCTGGCAGCCCTGGCCGTCGTCCTGCTGTTCGCTGCCGCGATCTTCTACGCGCAGGACTTCCGGCTCGACGCCTCGTCGGATTCGCTGGTGCTCGAAAACGATCAGGATCTGGCCTATTACCGGACGGTCACCGATCGCTACGGCTCGGAAGAATTCATCGTCGTCACCTACACGCCGCATGGTGATCTGTTCTCCGACGCCACCCTTCAGGACGTGCAGGCGCTGAAGCAGGACCTGCTCGACGTAGACATCATCGCGTCGGTGACCACGATTCTGGACGTGCCGCTCATCCAGAGTCCGCCCGTGACCCTGTCCGAAGTGGCCCAGGACACGCGCACGCTGCTCGACCCCGGCACCGACCGGGAAATGGCCCGGCAAGAATTCAAGACCAGCCCGCTTTACCGCAATCTGCTGGTCAGCCCTGACGGCAGCACGACCGCGATCCAGGGCACCTTGACCACCGTGCCTGATCTGGGCCGCCTGCTGGAGGAACGCAACCGGCTGCGTCAGGCGGCCGCCCAGGGCGAGCTCACGGCGGATCAATCGGAGCGGCTGGCCGAAGTCTCGCAGCGCTATGACCAGCTGTCGGAGACACGTCAGGCCGAGATCTCCGACGGCATCGCGCAGATCCGCACGATCATGGACGGGTACCGCGACAACGCGGATCTGTTCCTGGGCGGCGTGCCGATGATCGCCTCGGACATGATCGACTTCGTCCGCTCCGACATCGAAATCTTCAGCGGCGTGGTCGGTGTGCTGCTGGTGCTGCTGCTGGCGCTGGCGTTCCGGCGGCTGCGCTGGGTCGTGCTGCCGACCACCATCTGCGCCGTGGTGGTCATCAGCATGGTCGGCCTGCTGGGCTTCATGGACTGGCCGGTCACCGTGGTGTCGTCCAACTTCACCGCACTCACGCTGATCATCACGCTGTCGCTGACCGTGCATCTGGTGGTGCGCCACATGGAACTGCATGCCGAACATCCGGATGCCAGCCAGCGCTGGCTGGTGTCCGAAACGCTGCGCAGCAAGTTCGCGCCGTCGGTCTTCACGACGGCAACCACCATCATCTCCTTCGCCTCGCTGATCATCGCCGACATCCGCCCGGTCATCGACTTCGGACTGATGATGGTCTGCGGTGTGGCGCTCGCCTTTCTGGTCACCTTCCTGCTGTATCCGGCCGCGCTGACACCGCTGAAGACCGGCTCGCCGTCGATTAGCTCGCGCGACATCACCGCGCATATCACCCAGGCCTTCGCCGGCGTCATCGAGCGTTTCGGCAAGCTGACGCTGGCGCTGTACGCCATCCTGCTGGTCGCTGCCGTCATCGGCATCACCCGCCTGGGCGTGGAGAACCGGTTCATCGATTACTTCAAGCCGTCGACCGAGATCTACCAGGGCATGGTGCAGATCGACAAAAAGCTGGGCGGCACCACGCCGCTGGACATCATCATCAATGCGCCGCAGGACTTTCTCGATGATCAGGCCGCGTTTGAGGAGGAATTCGGCGGTGCGTTGGGTAGTGGCGGGCTGTCGGCTGACAGCTACTGGTTCAACAGCTACGAGCTGGAGACGGTGCAGGCCATCCACGACTACCTGGACGGGCTGCCGGAAACCGGCAAGGTGCTGTCGCTGGCGACGACCATGGACATGATGACCCAGCTCAACGGCGGCGAGCCGCTGTCGAACTTCATCCTGTCGATCATGTACAAGCGCCTGCCGGCCGACATCAAGTCGATCCTGATCGATCCGTACATGTCCGACGACGGCAATCAGATTCGCTTTTCGATCCGGGTCATCGATTCGGACCAGAACCTACGAAGAGACGCCTTGCTGAAAAAGGTCCGCACGGACCTGATCGAGCAGTTCGAACTGGAACCGGAACAAGTCCATCTGTCCGGCCTGCTGGTGCTCTACAACAACGTGCTGCAAAGTCTGTTCGATTCGCAGATCAAGACCATGGGCACGGTGTTCATCGTCATCGCGCTGATGCTGGCGGTGCTGTTCCGGTCGATTCCGCTGGCGTTGATCGGCGTGGTGCCCACGCTGTTCGCCGCCGCCAGCATCCTGGGACTGATGGGTTGGCTGGGCATCCCGCTGGATATCATGACGATCACGATCGCGGCGATCACCATCGGAATTGGCGTGGACAACACCATCCACTACACCCACCGCTTCGTGGAGGAAGTGACCGGCGATGGTCCCGCGCATGGCGACTACTGGGCCGCGATGCGCAATACCCACGGCTCGGTCGGGCGTGCGATCTACTACACGTCGATCACGGTCACCGTCGGTTTCTCCATCCTCGCCTTGTCGAACTTCGTGCCGATTACCTACTTTGGATTGTTCACCGGGCTGGCGATGCTGCTGGCGCTAATCGCCAACCTGACGCTGCTGCCGCTGCTGTTCGCGCTGGTCAAGCCAATCCGGGTCCCGGCCACAAGCTGACGCGTCAGGCCGGCGTGCGCGTGACGATCAGCCGCGCGTCGGCCAGCGCCGCCGTGCGGTGGATGGTCGCCGCCTGGTAGTCGGGGTTGCCGATCATGGCGAGAAAAGCGGACAGGCTCGGATAGCGAACAAGCAACATCTCGTCCCAGTCCTCGTTGTCCGGGCCGATGAAACGCCCGAGAACCTCGGCGATCACCACCGGCTCGCCGCCGACCGCTCGCACATGTGCCAACGCCTGACGGGAATAGCGAGCATAGGCGTCGCGGCCGGAACAGGGCTTGGCATCGTCGGTGGCCGGGTACGCGGCCTGATCGCGAAAGCGCAGCAGATTCAGCATGGTCACCGGCGTGTCGGCGGCCACGGTGGCGACGATGCGCTTGAGATCATCACCGGTGGGGTCAATGGTGCGTGTAGTCATGGGCTGGGCTCCGGCTGAATGCAAAACGCCACCCGCAGGTGGCGTTCTGGCGTCGATCACTTCGCTGACTAGTCGTGATCGTCTTCGTGATGCGCGATGGGCTTGTCGGTGAACAGGTAGTCCTTCAACTCCTCGTCCATCTTCGGGTCACGGCGGCGAATCCACTCCAGCGTCATCGCGGCGTGTTCCTTCTCTTCGTCACGGTTGTGCTCAAGAATCGCCTTGAGCTCGGGGTCTTTGCAGGCCGCTACGCGCTGGTTGTACCAGTCGACGGCTTCCAGCTCTTCCATCAGCGATTCGATCGCCCGGTGCATGTCCCGCACTTCGTCGGTCAGCTTGTCGTATGGTTCGTGATAGCCCTCATGGGACATCGTTCACTCCTTGGTCAGACGAACTCCATGTGCCGATCGTAACGCGCCGAGCGCATCTGATGGGCGCCACTCAGTGCACCAGGACCAGTTCCAGACCTTCTCGGTAAAGCCCCCTGGCCCGGTCGGTTTCCTTGGTTTCTTCAGCCAGCCGCGCCAGTGCAAACAGCGTATCCGGTGATTTTCGCTTGCCCAGGCTGGCCTCGAGGTAACTGCGTGCACGCCCCCAGAGCCGGGCACGCAAACAGAGACGCCCGGCGACCAACAGGAGCTCCGGTCGCTCGTCGTACTGTCGCAGCCATTGCTCGACCACCGCCAGCTGGCTCACGTCGTCGCTGGCGCGAAGTTCGCCGAACAACAGCACCAGCTGTTCATCCCAGTCATTCTTGAGCGCCTGCGTAATCCAGGAGATCGCCTCGCCGTCAGCCCCGCAACGAGCCAACTGCTGAATGTAGGCGCGCCGTATCGCGCTGTCGCTGCGAAAACGCTTGGCCACGGACTCCCAGGCACCGTGCACGCTGTCGAGGCGGCGGTGTTCACCCGCTGATTCCAGCAGGCGCATGTAGCAGGTCTGCATCAGTGCCTGCCACCGTTCTGCCGGAATCACCGACTCGCGCTCGATGCGTTCCAACAACGCGCGCAGGGGCTCCCAATCACCCGCCTGTTCGTAGACATCGACCAGCCGGCGCAACACACCGGGGTGATGGGGATGCAGGTCACGCAGGCGGACCAGAGTGGCCAGCGCTTCGGCCTGTCGGCCGCGGCGCGACTGCAGGTCTGCCTGCTTCATCAGCACCGACAACTCGGCATCAGGCCGGGTGGAGAACGCGAGTTCCAGATAGCGGTCACGACGATCAAACGCGCCGATCGCATCGGCGGCTTCCGCCGCCCCGAGGTAGTTGAGCAACGCGTAGTCGTGATGCGCGGCATGGCGGACCAGATCGACCTCGGCGTCCTTCGGACGGCCCTGGGTGAGCCTCAGCGTACCGCGCAGGTAGGAAGTCCGCGCCCGCTCGACCCGGCGCTGCCGAAGGTTTCGGCGGATCGCGCCCGGTGCGCGAATCCCGCCGCGCAAAGCCCGCCAACCCAGCAACAGCAATAGCCCGCCGCCCAGCGCGACAACAACCAGCGTGACCACCGATGTTTCGACCATGTACGCGCCGAGATTGATCAGCACATAGCCACTGTCGCCGAGCAGGTACACGCCCGCAGCAGCCGCCGCCGCGAATACCAGCACAAGAAGCAGTATCGGCATCATGGTGTGCGTCGACGCTCCATGACCGAGCGGACAGCCTCCAGGCTGGCCGAAATATCCGGCTGGTTCACGCGAATGCGCTCACCGGCCAGCGCGTCGAGCTGCTCGATTGCCGTGGTTACGCTGCGGTCCCGGGCGTCGAAATATCGCTCTGTCCAGGCCCGCGCCTCGTTGACTGCATCGCGAAAATTCGCCCCATCAGACTGCAGCACCGCGAGCCGCGCCGTTTCCAGCTGCAAAATCAGGTTCTGCTTCAGAAAGTACGATTGCTCTGGCGGCAGCAGAGGGTGCACCGCTTGTTCGGTGCGGTGAATCACGAACATCTTGTTCGCGATCTCCTTGATTTTCTGCCACGCCCGGCGGCCTGCATCGGCCACGGGGCCTTCGATCGGCGGACGTCCGTCGCTGGGCTGGAAGGCATCCGGCACATTCCGCTCCACGGGCAGGCCGGGCACCTGCCGGATCAGGCTGCTAATTCGCAGCGCGATGGATTGCCGATCAATGCGCGGCGCGTTGCGCAGGGCTGCGATTTCGCTGGCAATCAGGTTTCTGGCGTCGAACAACGCCGGATCGTTCATCGCGGCAGCACGTTCCTCGGCCAGCACCAGCGCAGCCTGCGCGGCGTCGAAATCACGGGACAGCTGCAGCCGCTCGTTGGCGATCAGCAGCAGGTGTTCCAGTTCATTGAGCTGCCAGATGCGGCGACCACCCTCGACCCGGGTGGTCAGCGAATCGACGGCGGATTCCATGGTCTCCGTCCGTTTGCCGATGGCGTCGAGCCGGCGCTCGCGCTGTTGCTGTCCCTGACGGAATTCGCCCTGGCTGGCCTCCAGCGACGCCAGTCGCTCGCCGTGACGCTCCAGATCACGCGACTGGTCGGACACGCGCTCGCGCATGCTGTCCACCCGGACTCCGGAGCGCTCGAGATAGGGCAGGCCAAACTGCCACGTCAGGGCTGCCCCAAAGCCGAGAATCACCAGGTTCAACAAGGTGATGATCAACGCCGTCCAGGCGATCGGGCGTCCGGTCTTCCGGGGTGCCGCCTGCGCGGCCTGCGCCTCGGGCGAATAGGGCACCAACTCCGAGCCTTGGGCCTTCGGGCTGTCTGCGTCAGCGGCGCTGTCAGTCATCGTCTCTCGCACATTGGTTTGGCGGTTGCACCCAGTGCGCGCGCAGTGCTTCAAGCACGGCAGCGTCGCCAAACGGAGCCGCCAGCCAAGCCGGTGCGTTGGATCCCAGGGTGCGAATGTGTTGTATCACACGCTCGCTTGGCGCGACCACTGGGCAGCCCAGCAACCGTCGACCAATCTGCGCGTCGCATTGGATCAGCGCGGTGTAGGTCTCGGCGCTGGGCGCCAGCACGACGTTGACCCAATCGGCGATGGATGTCAGGCGCGCTGGCAACGCGGCGCCGGGCCGCCGACGGTACAACTCGATGACGATCAGGCGCGTGGTCTGGTCCAGACGCTCGCGCAGCGCCCCGCGGCCGCCCTCGCCGGTCAGCAATAGCACCGACGACGCGCCCAGCAGCTCCGATTCCGCCAGCAGGCCCTCGCTGTCCTGACGCTGCGGTGCCCGTGCCGCGACACCGTGCTGGCCCAGCGCATCCACGGTGGCCGAGCCCACGCCGAAAACCGTTCTCGGCAGCCGGGGCACCCCGGTCAGCGCAAACCAGTACGTCACCGCGTTGACGCTGGTGAACACCGCGGCGTCCAGGTCGCCCGTCTCACCAAGTTGTTGCTGCACCGCAGAGGCGTTGGTGATCGGCACGATGTCCAGTGCCGGGACGCAGCGGGCTTCCCCGCCCAGGGCCTCGATCAGCAGACGGAGCCCGTCCCCCCGGTCCGGCGCCCGGGGAACCAACATGCGCAGACCGCTGAGCGCGTGGGCAACCGGCTCGTCACTCATCCGCCGGCCCGGACCAGCTCCAAGATGCGATCGGCGCCCTTGGCGCGCAGCCCATCCGCCGCGGCTTGGCCCAGGGTCTCCGGGTCCGATGCCGCCCCTCGGCCCCGCCAACGGGCATGGAGACTGCCATCAGGCAGGCCGATGAAGGCCTGCAAATCCAGTTCCTCGCCGTCCAGCGTGGCGTAGCCCGCCAGCGGCAGCGTGCAGTCGCCACCCAGTGCGCGGCTAAGCGCTCGCTCGGACCGAACGCGGATGGCCGTGGGCTCATGCATGAGTGGTGCAAGCCATTGTGCGGTACGCGAATCACCATCGCGGTATTCGATGCCGACCGCGCCTTGCCCGGCTGCGGGCAGCATGTCCCGCGGATCCAGACGTGCAGCGATCCGTTGATCCAGCCCCAGACGGTCCAACCCCGCCGCTGCGAGAATCAACGCATCGAATCGCCCTTCGTCCAGCCGGCTCAGGCGCGTGCCGACATTGCCACGCACCGACCCGATCTGCAGGTCCGGCCGCCGTTCGGACAACTGCGCCTGCCGGCGCTGGCTTGCTGTGCCGACTCGGGCACCCTGCGGCAGACCATCCACCCCGCTGGCGACATCGCAGACCAATGCGTCGCGCACGTCGGCACGCTCCAGAATCGGCCCCAGGGCGAAACCCGGCGGCAGGCTCACCGGCACGTCCTTCATCGAGTGCACGGCGAGATCAGCGCGCCCGTCGATCAGGGCCTGCTCCAGCTCCTTGATGAACAGACCTTTGCCGCCGAAGGCCGCCAGCGGCTGATCCAGCCTGCGGTCGCCCTCGGTGGTGAGCTTGAGCAGCTCAACGGACAAATCGGGGTGTACCGCCCGCAGACGATCGCGAACGTGCTCGGCCTGCCAAAGGGCCAATGGACTCTGCCGGGTTGCGATAACAAGCTTCATGGGCGGGTCGGAAACAAGCGGGAGGCGGGAGAATACCGGTTCTCAGGCTGCAGGCGAGCCAACGCTCGATCGCGAATCCGCCAGTTCTCAGACGTCGTCGAGATCATCCAGCGACGGAGCGCCGCCGCCGTCGGACAGGACCCGACGCACCTCGGCCAGACGCCGCCGACTGACTGGCAGGGGCTCCTTGCAATGTTGCAGGTGCACCCAGTGATGGCCTTCGCGGCTGCGCTCAAGGCCGGTGATGTAGTTCTTCGCCACCAGGGCCTTGCGATGAATGCGCACGAATAGCGGCGCGAAATCTTCTTCGAGCTGGCGAAGCGATTCCTCGATCAGCACCTCGCCGTGCAGATGAAACACGGTGACGTACTTCTGATCGGCCAGAAAATAGAGAATGTCGCGCGAGGGCACGCGAAGCAGGCCCGAGCGCGTCGACGCCACGATATGCGCCCGCGCCGGCTCGGCATGCTGCGACCAGGCTGTTTCCAACTGCGCACGGCTGGGCCGACGCGCACGCTGCAGGGCATCGCGCAGCTTCTCGGCCCGGATGGGCTTGAGCAGGTAGGCCACTGCGCTGGATTCGAACGCCGACAATGCATGTTCGGCGAAGGCGGTCGTGAAGATGATGGCCGGCGGCGTGGATTCCTCGGCAAGCTTCCGGGCGACCTGGAGGCCGTCGACTTCGCCCATGCGAACATCCAGCAGGACGACATCAGGCTCGGTCTGCCTGATCACTTCCAGGGCCTTGCGTCCGTTCTCGGCCTCTCCGGCGACCTCCCATCCGGGAAAATCCGACACAAGTTGCCGGACCCGCTCGCGGGCAAGCGCTTCGTCGTCGACGATAACCAGCCTCATGCCACCCCCTGCCGCACTTCGGTTACGACGGGAAGTCGCATCTCGATGCGGAAATGGTCGTCTTTGCGTTCGCCGTGCAGGCTTGCACGCCCATCGTAGGCGATTCGCAACCGTTCGGTCAGATTCGTCAGCGCGAGCCGAGAACCCTGACTCGGAACCGGCACCTCGGGCACCGGGTTCACGACGGTCAGAAGCAAATAGTCCACTCCCGAGCCGTGTTTTTGCAACTCCGTTGAAATCCGAATGGTTCCGCCCTCGTCCCGATGCATCACGCCGTGATGCACTGCGTTCTCCACCAATGGCTGGAGCGACAACACCGGAACCGGCACATCCAGCGTGGCGTCCGCGATCGCCCATTCCACGATCAAACGGTCGCCAACCCGGACCTGTTCGATATTCAGGTAAGAGCGAGCGGTGTCGATTTCATCATGCAAGGGCACCAGGCGGTGACGCTTCTCCAGGCTGACCCGGAACAGATCGGACAAATCATCCACCATCGATTCGGCGAGCCGGGGGTCCTTGCGGATCAGGGCCGACAGCGTGTTCAGGGTGTTGAACAGAAAGTGTGGGCGGATACGCGCCTGCAGCGCCAGATAACGCGACTCCGCCTGCGCCTGGATTTGCACCCGCCACTGGTACTGAACCCAGAAGTAACGGAATACGAAGGCGATGAAGATCGCAGCGACACCCAAACTGCCGACGACGAAACTCGACCGCCCGCGTATCTCCAGCATCGACGACCAGCCCAGCACACGAATCAGCATCCACGACAGCTCGGCTAACAACGCCGTCACGCCTAACAGCAATACGTAGCTGGTGAACAACACGAACCAGATCGGCATGCGCGACAACCATGATCGCGCCTGACAGAGCACGGCGGCGCCACACAGGCCGTTCCATTGCAGATAGAGCGTCAGCAGGGCAAAGCGCTCCCAGAAGAATGCGCCCACCGGTTGGGTGACGAACATGATCAGCATCGCGACCAGTTGCGTGATCAGCGCCACCGAGAGCAGCACCGGGCCGGAACAAAAGTCCGGCAGGAGTTCGGGCGCGGGTCGCGTGGCGAGGGTGTCCATTGTTGCAGTCTTGGCGGAGCACGGTGGCGGGTCAAGCTATACTGCGCCGCCCCGCAACCCTCGCAGCGCCGCAATCGTATGAGTGCAGACAAACCCTGGGCCGGACGGTTTACCCAGGCCACCGATCCCCGCGTCGAGATCTTCACCGAGTCGGTGAGCTTCGATCAGCGCCTGGCACCGCACGATATTCGCGGCTCCGTCGCTCACGCCACCATGCTCGGCCGATGCGGCGTGCTGACGGCCGACGAAGCGAGCACCATCGTCAGCGGCCTGGAGCGGATTGCCGAGCAGATCGGGGCCGGCAAATTCCAGTGGGATACGGCGCTGGAAGATGTGCACATGAACATCGAACGCCGCCTCACCGAGCAGGTTGGGGAGGTCGGCAAAAAGCTCCACACGGCGCGCTCGCGCAATGACCAGGTCGCCACCGACCTGCGGCTGTTCATGCGGGATGCCATCGACGAAACCGGCGCCGCGCTGGACCGGCTGTCCGAAACGCTGCTGGACCTTGCTGAACGCGAGGCCGATACGATCTTTCCTGGCCATACCCACATGCAGGTGGCGCAGCCGATCAGCTTCGGACACCACATGCTCGCCTGGCGCGAAATGATTCAGCGCGACGCCGAGCGTTTCGCCGATGCCCGCCGCCGGACCAACCGCATGCCGCTCGGCGCCGCCGCCCTGGCCGGCACCCCGCATCCGATCGACCGCCACATCACTGCTGAGTTGCTGGGCTTCGATGGCGTTTGTGAGAACTCGCTGGACGCCGTGTCGGACCGCGACTTCGCCATCGAGTACTGCAGCTGCGCCAGCCTGTTGCTCGTGCACCTGTCGCGCATGTGCGAGGAGCTGGTGCTGTGGACCAGCGCGGCCTTCGGGCTGATCGAATTGCCGGACGCCTTTTGCACCGGCTCGTCGATCATGCCGCAGAAGAAGAACCCGGATATCGCCGAACTGGTTCGCGGCAAGAGCGCACGCGTGATCGGTAGCCTCCAGACGCTGCTGGTGCTGATGAAAGGTCAGCCGCTCGCCTACAACCGCGACAACCAGGAAGACAAGGAGCCCTTGTTCGACAGCGTCGACACGGTGCTGGCCTGCCTGCGCGTGTTCACGCCGATGGTGGCCGCGCTGGTCGTGCGCAAGGACAGGGCACTGGCCGCCGCCGCGCAGGGCTTTGCCACTGCAACGGACCTTGCAGACTATCTGGTGATGCGAGGCGTGCCGTTCCGCGATGCCCACGCTGTGGTCGGACGCTGCGTACGCCGGGCCACCGATGCCGGTTGCGATCTGGCCGACCTGCCGCTGACGGACCTGCAGGCCGAATCCGATGTGATCGCGGACGATGTCTACGCGGTGCTGACGGTTGAAGGCTCAGTCGCCGCACGTGACCACATTGGCGGCACCGCCCCGAATCAAGTCAGGGCGGCAATCGCCCGGGCCCGCTCAGACGTCTGAGTCCGGGGCTGCGCCGGGGCGGACAAGGCGATAGAGGGCGGAGATATCCTCGTCGCCAAAGCCATCGGCCATGAGCCGGTCGTAATCGGCGCGGGTCTGCTCGGTCAGCGGGATCGCCGCGTTGGCAGCCTGCGCCATCGCCGAGCAAATCCCCAGATCCTTGGCGTGCAGAGCAACCTTGAATCCCAGCGGGTAGCGTGACTGCAACATGGTCTTGCCGCGGTGATTGATGAACCAATTGCCGCCCGCGCCGCTGCCGACCACGTCAACCACCGAGTCCATCGGCAATCCCAATGCCTCGCCAAAGGCCAGCGCCTCGGTCACGGCGCGATTGATGCCGGCGCAAAGCACCTGATTCACCGCCTTGGTGGCCTGCCCGGCGCCGACCGGGCCCATGTGATGAATCCGCTCGCCCAGCCGGTCCAGAACGGCGGTTGCCCGTTCGAAGTCCGCGGCCTGGCCGCCGACCATGATCGTCAGGCTGCCCTTGCGTGCACCCTCCGTTCCGCCGGATACCGGCGCGTCGACAAAGCGGATACCGGCGGATTCCAGTCGCTGCGCCACTGCGACGGCGGTCTCGCGAGCCACCGTCGAACAATCAATGACCAGCCCGCCGGCCGTCATGCTGTTTGCCAGATGCTCGCAGACCGCTTCGACATCGGCATCCGCCGAAACGCACAGCACGACGACATCACAGTTCCGGCCCAGAGTGTCGACAGAATCCGCGGCGGCGACGCCATGCCGGTCAGCAAAGGCTTGGGCGCGCGACAGCGTGCGGTTGTAGACCGAGACCAGCTGTCCCGCGGACGCCAGATGGGCTGCCATGTGCTCACCCATCGCGCCCAGACCGACAAAGCCCGCTCGCGTCGTTTGGCTCATGTCACCGCTCCCGTCGGCGGGTTCAACCGCCGCAAATCCAGCGGGTCAAGATAGGTGTAACCCTGCATTGCGTGCTGGTAGTCGGCGAGAATCGCGGCCTGCTCGCCGGCGTTGAGGCCAGAGCGCTCGAGGCGAGCCCGATACCGCTCCAGCAGACGTTGCGGTTCGTGATGCACAACGCTGAGCAGTTCATCGGTGCGGTCGCCGGGCTCGGGCTGCTCAAACCGCCACGCACCGGTTTCGTCCACCTCGATATTCACGGTGTCGGTATCACCGAACAAGTTGTGGAGATCACCCAGAATTTCCTGGTAGGCGCCGACCATCGCAATCGCCAGGCAATAGGTTTCGCCTTCGCGCAACGCATGCGCGGGCAGGGTTTCGGCCAGCCCCGCCTGCTCCACGTACTGGTCGATCCGCCCATCCGAATCGCAGGTCAGATCGCACAACGTGACCCGCTCGGCGGGTCGCTCGCTTAGCCGGTCGATGGGCACGATGGGAAAGACCTGATCGATACCCCAGACGTCCGGCAAGCTCTGAAACACCGACAGGTTCAGGAAGTATTTGGTCGCCAGACGCACGGCCAGATCCTGGATGGCCTCACGATGGGCCGCCACGTCCGGGCTCAGCCGCTCCAGCAGCCGGCGATTCACGGCAGACGCCAACCGCTCGGCCTGCGCGCGCTCGGTCAGGCTCATCTGGCCGTGGTTGAACGCGGCATGCGCCTCGCCCAGGCAATATCCCGTGTCGTGGTAGACCTCCAGCGGCGGCAGCTCATCGATGCCGTCGTAGACACGCCACAGGTCGGTGAGAGGCAAGGGCGCATCGGTCGGCCGGTCGCCCGGCTCGGGAAGAATGCCCGCATCGGTGTCGACGACCGAGGTTACGAGCACCGCATGGTGGGCCGTGAGGGCGCGCCCGGATTCGCTGATGATATGCGGCGCGGGCACGCCAGCCACGGCGCAATGCTCAGCCAGCGCCCGAACGATGTTGTGCGCGTATTCGTGCACCGAATAGTTCAGGGAACAGAAGCTGCGCGAACGCGTTCCCTCATAGTCCACGCCGAGGCCGCCGCCGACGTCGACACAGTCGATCGGCGCACCCAGTGCGCGCAGTTCCACATATAGCCGTGCGGCCTCGCGCATGCCGTTCTGGATGTCACGCACGTTGGCAATCTGGGACCCGAGATGCAGGTGCATCAAATGCAGGCAATCCAACATGCCGGCTTCGCGCAGCCGCGTCACGGCATCCAGCAACTGCCCCGCAGGCAGGCCAAACTTGGATTTCTCGCCGCCGGTGTTCTGCCAGTTGCCAGCGCCCAGCGTGGCCAGGCGCACCCGCAGCCCGATTCGGGGCTTGACGCCGATGGCGCTGGCCTCGGCGAGAATGATCCCGAGTTCCGAGAGTTTTTCGACCACCAGCGTGACCTGGATACCGAGGCGCTGACCTTGCAAGGCCAGCCGCACGTACTCGGGGTCTTTATAGCCGTTGCAAATGACCGTGCCGCCCTCGCGCACCATGCCCAGCACGGCGAGCAATTCCGGTTTGCTGCCGGCCTCGAGCCCAACCCGCTCGCCACCGCAATCGACGATCTCCCGGACGACGCTGTACTGCTGATTCACCTTGATCGGATAGACCGCGGTGTAACCCGCCGTGTAGTCAAGGTCATCGCAGGCGCGGTCAAACGCCTCGCATAGCCGACGGACCCGATCGCGCAGTACGGCGGAGAACCGCAGCAGCACCGGCAGGCGCAGCCCGGCTGTCGCCAACTGTTCCACGATCTCGGGCAGCGCGACCCGATGATCGGCATCGCCCCCCACCGCAAGCTCACCCTGCTCGGTGATATCAAAGTATCCGTCTCCCCAGGTGGAGAGATTGTAGAGACGACGACTGTCGTCCACCGTCCATGCTGATTGCGGCATCCGGCCTGATCCGAAGGTGGGTCATCTCGGGGTTACAATGCGCACCCCGTCTTGAAACGCATCGCGATGTTAAACGCAGACCAGTGGTTTACCGAAGTCGACGAGTCCGCCGCGAGCGCGTTCTCGCTTAAGGGGCGCCGCGTTCACGCCGAGCAAACCCCTTTTCAACACATCGAAATCTACGAGACCGAGCGATGGGGTTATCTCATGGTGATCGATGGCTGCACCATGGTGAGCACCCGCGACAACTTCTTCTACCACGAGATGATGTCGCATCCGGTACTGGCGACCCACCCCAAGCCTGAACAGGTCGCGATTATCGGCGGTGGTGACTGTGGCACGTTGCGCGAAGTCCTGCGTCATGCCGAGGTCAAGCAGGCCACCCAGATCGATATCGACGAACGCGTCACCCGTCTGTCCGAACACTATTTTCCCGAACTGTGCGAGTCCAACGACGATCCGCGCGCGACGTTGGCCTTCGACGATGGCATCGCCTGGATCAAGAATGCGCCGGCCAACAGCCTCGATGTGATCATCGTCGATTCCACCGACCCGATCGGCCCGGCCGAAGGGCTGTTCAATGTCGCGTTTTATCGGAGTTGCCGCGAGGCGCTGGCCGACGGCGGATTATTCATCCAGCAATCGGAATCACCGCTAATGCACGGCCCCATTTTCAAGGCCATGGGTGAGGCAATGCGCGAGGCCGGGTTTGCGACCACGACCCCGTTGTTCTTTCCACAGCCGATCTATCCGGGCGGCTGGTGGAGCGCCACGATTGCGCACATGGAGCCGCTGCCCGCCGCGCGATCAACGGCCACGGATGCGTTTGAATCCACGCTTCAGTACTACAACGTTCAGACGCATGCCGGCGCGTTCGCCGTACCGCCGCTGGTGAAACGTCTGGTCAGTTCCGACTGATCGGCCCACCTCGGATACGCAAGGCTTCCGCGTCCGTCGGCGCCGAAGCCTGCATCGCCTTCGCCTGCTCCACTCGCTTGTGCCAGAGGCGTTCCGCCGCTCTCGGTGAGCAGTATTGATCACGCTGGTCGCGAAAATCGCGAAGCCGGTCACGACGCTGTTCGGCGCTCAGGCGATAGGTCACCCCGGTGGCGGTCTGGCCGTAAACCACCGCGGCACGCTCGTACGTGGCAATGCGATCCTTCACTGCGTCGCATTGTCGACGAACGCGCTTGTGAAAATGGTCAGGCGCGGAGCTGGTCGCAACCGCCTTGATCTCCCGCGAGGTCAGCAACGCCGCATTGACCCGCTGTGCGCTGGCGATGGGCTGGTCGGAGTAATGAACCTGGCCGGCGGCATCCACCCAGCGATATACACCCACTGCTGAGCCGGTTGCCGGTAGCAGGGCTAGAACGATCGCCACCGTAATGAGGGCCGCTGCCTTCACCGGGACACCTCGCAGTCCGCATCCACCCTGGCCTGGGCGGTCTCAACCAGCGATGCACGTTCGTCCGCGTTCAATTCGCGCTCGTTTCCGTCGGGGTCGCGCTCGACCAGCCGACCTGCGGACTGGTACTGCGCCAGCTGCGTTCGTGCCGCCGCACAGGCTTCGTCACGAGCGGCCGCCGCGCTTTCCTCGGCCAGCAACTGCTGACGGCGAGCCGCCTGCGCCGCCGTGCCGGGCGCGAATTCCAGGACTTCGGTATGCGAGGCCGGCGGCGTGTCGCTGAAATGCACACGCCCCGCGTCATCAACCCAGCGATAAACCGCCGCGGCTGCGCCGGTCACAACGCCGCAGCCTGCGAGTACACACATTGCCAAACCCGTGCGTCGGATGTCGGTTCCCCTCGTGAGCATCCAGAACGGCGCTCGATGCGACCAATCGGCTAGACCGCTTCGGGCCCCTGCTCGCCCGTGCGAATACGCAGCACCTGCTCCAACGGCTGAACAAAGATCTTGCCATCGCCAATCTGGCCGGTCTTGGCGGCCGCCATGATGGCCTCGACCGCGTTGTCGACCAATCCATCGTCGACAGCGATTTCGATTTTCACCTTGGGTAGAAAGTCGACAACGTATTCAGCACCCCGGTACAGCTCGGTGTGGCCCTTCTGCCGGCCGAAGCCCTTGACCTCGGTCACCGTCATTCCCTGCACGCCCACCTCGGACAATGCCTGACGGACATCGTCGAGACGAAACGGCTTGATAATCGCACTGATCATCTTCATCTGAGCGGCTCCTTGTCGCGCATGAATGACTCGTCAGCCCGGTCGCGGGCTGTTCGCAGCAGTGTAGCACCGTCTTTTGCGCTAACGACCGCCACAAAAAACGCCCCGCCGGTTCACCCGGCGAGGCGTTGTTCAGATCGGACGCCAACCGGCGCCCGGCGTGGCCAGGCCTAGACCCGACGCCGACCTGCCAGACCAAAGCCCAGCAGGGGCAACAGGAACAGGCCGCCCAGCACGCCCGATCCACCACCGGACTGAGAAGCCGGATCAGCCGGCGTGCCCGGGTTGGCCGGATCGCTGCCGACCGCGACGGAGGCCTTCGCTGTCGCCGTCGACGCGTCGCTGGCGGTGACGGTCAGACTTGGCTCGTAACTCCCCGGCACGGTGTAGACATAGGTCGCGGTTGGCTGATCGCCACACTGTGGAGACCCGCCATCCACGCCGAAGTCGAAGCAGTACTCGTCGATAGACTGACCCTCGGCTGCGAAGGAGCGGCTGCCATCGAAGTTGACGGTCAGCGGTGCCGGGCCATCGGTCTCGTCGACCGTCAGCTGCGCCACCGTACCGTTGCCTCCGCCGACGGTGATCAGGATCGTCGTCTCCACCACGACTTCATTGGACTTGTCCTGATTGCCGAATGCGTCGGTCACGACCACATATGCGGTATAGGTCCCGGCGGCGTCGTACTCGTGCTCGACCACAGCGGAGGTCGTCGGTGCGGCAAACTCGTCCTCAGTCGCTTCGTCGCCAAAGACGAAGGTGTATTCGAACGCGTTGCCTTGTGCATCTGCATAGGCGGTCGCGGACGCGTCGAATGTCAGCGTCACGGGCGCTTGCGCCTCCACACGTTCGGATTCACCACCCACGGACAGCGTGGCTTCGATAGTGGAACCCGGGCCGGGGTCATTGCCGCCCGTTTCGCCATCAACCACAGTGATCACGTGCGTGGCCGCATCCATCGCGCCGGAGGTGTCGGTCACGGTCACGGTCACGGTGAAATCGGCGGCCATGCTGTATGCATGATCCGCTACCGCGGTAGCCGTGGCGTCGGTAACCGTCCCATCGCCAAAATCGAAACGATAGGTCAGCGCGTCTCCGTCCGCGTCGCTGGAGTCCGTTGCAGAGAACGTCACCGTTTCCCCAACCTCTGCGGTCGTCGGACCGGTCAGAACAGCCAGCGGTGCGGCATTGTCACCACCGGTATCGATCTGCCCCGAACCGCCTGGGTCATTGGATTCCGGGTGCGTCGGCACCAACGACTCACAGAAGATGAATGGGTCTTCCTCGGGTGTCTGGCCGGTCAGCTCGCCGCCCAGCAGTCCGGGCAAATTCGGAGCGATGTCGTTCCAGTAGATCTGGCGCTGCAGCAACAACTCTGTCTGGAACTCGCAAAACCCGGTGTCCTTGATGCGGTCTTCGCCGTCGAAACCCAGATGCGCCAACGCGGACGCAACAACGGCTTTGGCGGGAACCGCAGAGAGTTCACCCCAGGCAATCTGCAGCCATGGCGCCAGCGGATTGATGGGTGTCGAAGTCGAGAGAGGGTCGGAGATCGAGCCGACGATGCCAAAGTCCCCGCCGGACGGGATGTAGGCCGCCTGTTCCATGGCGCGCCGCAAGAACCAGTTGCTGACGCCAACGCCGCTCGCATTGACCATCAGGGGCAATCCATCACCGCTGGTGTCAATACCGCCACCATGACCAAGGCGCTTGCGTGCTTCGAGCAGCACCGCCGAAGTCACCCCCGCGGCCAGCGGTGTCGAGAAGCTGGTCCCCGGGACGCTGGAATCAACTTCGCTCTCGCAGTTCATGCAGTAGGGCAGAGCCTGCGTGTAGTCCGACACGAAGTCCGGCAGGATCCCCGACAGTAGCTGGTCCGACTCGCTGCCCGGCTCAGCATCGGGATCTTCCTCAATGCCAGAGACGCCGATGGACCACCATGGGCCCGCGCCTGCGCGCAGGTTCGAGAAGCCAACGTTGTTTCCGGCCGAGCTGAAGTGAAGCTTGCCCTGGCCCACCACCGACTCGTAGGTATGCTCGAATGCGCGATCTTCAGGCAACTGAAGGCCGGTTCCGGGAACCGATACCCCGTAACTGGTCGTCACGATGTCGACCGCAGGCTTCAGGAACGCGGCGCGATGGGCTTCTTCGCTGCCAAGCGCACCTTCGGATTCGACAAAGTAGATAACCGCTTCCGGGTTCCCAGCGATGACGGAGGAACTCGTCCCCACCCCATGCGAACTCTTGCTCGACTCCGGCAGCAACGGGTTGATCCCCGAGCCGGCGTGAGAGATCGCAATGATGTTGGTGCCGAGGAAGTGGTAGGGCGTCTGAGACTCCACGCTTCCCCAGAACTCGGCATCAGCTGCCAGGTCGGCAGCGAAATCACCCGTGCGGGTCAACGACACCACATTTTCGGGACTGACACCCAACTCGGCCAGGATTTCCTTGGTGACCGTCGACCCATTGCTGTAGTAGCCGTCATGGTAGGGATTAATCGCCGAATCGATGACTGCAACGACGACCCTGGGCTGACCGGGGACCGAAGGGACTTGCGAATAAGCGTCGCCTCCGCTGCCGCCTGTGTCGCCGCCGCCCGTATCGCCACCGCCGGTATCACCAGGCTCGCGAACGTTCAGTTCGACCGTGCCGGCATACCCAGCTAGCGGAACGCCCACCCAAAGATTGGTCTCGACAACATAGGTTGTGGACCCGTCCTGCGCGACGAAGGCTGCCGTTTCCGGGTTGCCGGCGGTGACCGCCGACGTCACCGTGTCGCCAGATTCGGCCTCGCGCACCACGAAATCGTAGTCCGAGCCCGAATCAAGACTGATTTCGACGGTCGTACCGGGATGCAGTGCCGTGAAGCCTTCCGGCAGGGTGACCGTTAGCGACAAGGTATCGCAATCGATGGTATTGGTCAGACATAACGCCACAGGATTCGGCGCAGAGGTCGCGCCACCCGAGAACTCGGCGAAGGTCGCTGAGGGTGTCAGCTCCACCTCGGCGGGGGAGGTGTCAAAGGCGTGGGCAACAAAAGGCACACACAACAGCAAGCACGGCCAGAAGCCGGACTGGATTGGCTTAAACATGTTTTCCCCAGAGAGAGCGGAACGCCCTCGTTAAACCAAGATACAGTCGCAGCAGCCGCTCCGTTTGAGCTGAAACTATCGCTGCCACGACGGACTCATTTCACGTGGCCTTCACCTTAGCAAGAACCACGCCTACCGCATAACGGCGGGTGCTTCTAGCTGTGAGCGAGCATAAAAAAAGCGGGCCAAAAGGCCCGCTTTTCGTCACCGGTCCACCGGCTGCTCGCCGGTGGACCGTGTCCAGCTAACTACTTGCCCGTGGGCGCGAACTCCGGATAGGCCTCCATGCCGCACTCGGAGATGTCGACACCTTCGGCTTCTTCCTCTTCCGTCACGCGGATGCCGAAGATCAGCTTGAGGAGGAACCAGACGATCAGGCTGGTGATGAAGACCCAGAAGAAGATCGTCGCGGCACCGACCAGCTGACCCACGACGCTGGCGCCGCCGGTCACGCAGACGGCCATGACACCGAAGAATCCGACCACGCCATGCACCGAGATGGCACCGACCGGATCGTCGATCTTCAGCTTGTCCAGCCCGATGATGGAGAACACCACGATCACGCCACCCACGGCGCCAACGATGGTGGACATCAACGGCGACGGGGAAGCCGGATCAGCGGTGATCGCAACCAGACCGGCCAGGGCACCGTTCAGGGCCATGGTGAGGTCAGCCTTGCCGAACAGCAGCTTGGCGACGATCAGAGCACCGACGAGACCACCGGCCGCAGCAGCGTTGGTGTTCAGGAACACATTAGCCACTTCGTTGGCGACGGCGATACCGCCGAGCTTGAGGGTAGAACCACCGTTGAAGCCGAACCAGCCCAGCCACAGGATGAACGTACCCAGCGTCGCCAGCGGCAGGTTGGCCCCTGGAATCGCGCGGGCCTTGCCATCTGCGCCGTACTTGCCGGCACGCGGCCCCAGCAACAACACACCCGCCAACGCCGCGGCTGCACCTGCCATGTGGACGATGCCCGAACCCGCGTAGTCAGCGTAATCCAGTTCGTACAGACCGAACACGGAATCACCGTTCCAGGTCCAGGAGCCTTCCATCGGATAGATGAAACCCGTCATCACGACGGCGAAGCCCAGGAACGCGAACAGCTTCATGCGCTCGGCAACTGCACCAGAGACGATGGACATCGCGGTTGCCACGAACACAACCTGGAAGAAGAAGTCCGATGCACCGGCGTATTCCCCCATGTCCCCGAAGCCGGCTTCGTTGGAGGCCGCCAGAATTCCGGCAATCGCCTCTTCATCCATGCCGGCCACCGTGGTGACACCGGACAGGAAGAAGCCACCGTCGTACATCAGCTGGTAGCCACAGACCAGATACATGATCGAGGCAACCGCAAACAGCGAGATGTTCTTGGTGAGAATTTCGGTAGTGTTCTTGGAGCGAACAAGACCCGCTTCCAGCATGGCGAAGCCCGCGGCCATCCACATGACCAGCGCGCCGCACACCAGGAAGTAAAAGGTGTCGATCGCGTATTGCAGCTCAAAAATTTCGTTTTGCATTATTCAGTCCTGTGCTCAGGGTTGAATGAAAACAGCCTGATCGCGATCGATCAGAGTGCGTCCTTGCCCGTTTCGCCAGTTCGGATTCGAATGGCCTGTTCCAGTGGCACAACAAAGATCTTGCCGTCGCCGATCTTGCCCGTGTGGGCAGACTTGCTGATCGCTTCGATGGCCGGGTCGAGCTGGTCGTCATCGACGGCAACCTCGATCTTGACCTTCGGCAGAAAATCGACGACGTATTCCGCGCCGCGGTACAACTCCGTGTGTCCCTTCTGACGACCGAATCCCTTTACTTCCGTGACCGTGATTCCCTGGACCCCGACTTCGGAAAGAGACTCGCGCACTTCGTCCAGCTTGAAGGGCTTGATGACTGCTACGAGTAATTTCATGGTTATGACTGCTCCTTTCGTGTGGTGGTAGAGCCGTCATCCCGCCGGCTCCGAACAGCAGCGACGATGAACGCAACGGGCGTGCCAGAGTTTTAAGGTGGCGGAAACGGCCTGTGGCGCCCAGGCTTCTGTAAACTTGCGAAATCACACGATTGCGGAAACACCAGCGTGGACACGCGACAGATAGACCAAATCGCCCAGCGGCTGGCGATGACATTGCCGCCCGGGCTCAAGAGCCTGCGCCACGAGCTGACGGATAATTTCCGGGCAATCCTGCAGAGCCAGCTCGAACGACTGGATCTGGTCAGCCGGGACCAGTTCGAAGCCCAGGCCGCACTGCTCTCTCGCACCAGCGAGCGCCTGAAGGCGCTGGAGACCCGGCTGGAATCACTGGAGTCCCAGCAGCGCGGGCGAGGCTAGGCCTTGGGGCTGGCAACCGTTGCATCCCGCGCCCAGAACGGGCTGGATGCCACACCGGTTGCCGTCGAGGTCCACGTGGCCGGCGGACTGCCGGGCATGACCATCGTCGGGCTGCCCGAGGCGGCGGTCCGGGAATCCAAGGATCGCGTCCGCGCCGCACTGGTCAATGCCGGCTTTCAGATGCCGGCCAGCCGGATCACGGTCAATCTCGCCCCGGCTGATCTGCCCAAGGAGGGCGGCCGCTTCGATCTGGCCATCGCGATCGGCATTCTGGTCGCCAGCGGTCAGATCAGCGCCGACCGCCTCGCGCACTGCGAGTTCCTAGGCGAGCTGTCGCTATCCGCCGAGTTGCGACCGATTCGCGGCGCGCTGTCGTCGAGCGTGCGAGCCGGTCGCGATGGCGCGACGCTCATCGTCCCCAGCGAAAATGCCGAAGAGGCCGCATTGGCCACGGACACCCAGGTGCGCTTTGCTGCGCATCTGTTGGAGATCTGTGCGTGGTTGCAACAGGAGGGCGAGCTGCCGCTGGCGACGCCAGCCCTGCCGATCGCCGCCGAAACCGAAGGGCCCGACCTAGCAGACGTGTTGGGCCAGCATCAGGCCCGGCGCGCACTGGAGATCGCGGCCGCCGGGGGTCACAGCCTGTTGATGATCGGCCCACCTGGCAGCGGCAAGTCCATGCTCGCCAGCCGCCTGCCCGGCGTTCTCCCACCCATGGCCGAGACGGAAAAGCTCGCGGCGGCGCAGGTGCTGAGCATTGGCCGCGACGGTTTTTCCGCCCGGTGCTGGGGACAGCGCCCGTTTCGAGCTCCGCACCACACGGCGTCGGCGCCTGCGTTGGTGGGCGGTGGCGCCCCGCCTCGGCCGGGAGAGATCACACTCGCGCATGCCGGCGTACTCTTTCTCGACGAATTACCGGAATTCCAGCGGGCCGTGCTCGAAGCCTTGCGCGAACCGCTGGAAAGCGGACGGGTCGTTATCTCGCGGGCATCGCAGCAGGTGGAATATCCCGCGGCGTTCCAGCTCGTTGCGGCAATGAATCCCTGCCCTTGCGGCTACGCCGGTGATCCCGAGCAACATTGCCGCTGCACGCCAGACCAGGTCGCCCGCTACCGCGGCCGCATCTCCGGACCATTGCTCGACCGCATCGATCTGCAGATTCACGTGGCGCGGGTTTCGACACGTGAATTGACCGATCGCAGTCAGACCGGCGAGCCGAGCGCCTCGGTTCGCCCCCGAGTGATTGCGGCCCGATCCCGAGCGATTCAGCGGCAGGGATACGCCAACCACCAGCTGAGCGGCGCCCAGCTGGATGAGCACACGCGCCTGGATTCGGGAGATCGGCAGTTTCTGATCACAGCCGCCGAGCGCCTCAAGCTATCCGGACGCGGCCTGCATCGCAGCCTGCGTGTCGCTCGCACCATCGCGGACCTTAGCGGCAGTGAGCGCCTGGAACGCACGCACCTTACTGAGGCGCTGGCGTACCGAAATCACCTCTAACGGGACAGGTCAGCCCGGAGCGCCCTTAAATGGTGCAATTGCCCGCACCGATCTGGACGCACAAAAAAGGCCCGTCGCAACGGGCCTTCTCTTCCTGCGATATCAGTGCTGCCCTAGTTGATCGGCAACGCCCAGCTGTAGCCCACCACCGTGGAGAAGCCGCCTCGGGAACCGTCCAAATAGGTCAGCGCCAGGAAAAAGTCCGACACATTCAGCGATACGCCGAGATCAAAGTCCGCATCCTGAGGATCATCGCCTGGTTGTGGAAAGGGATCGCGATTGTTCGCGTTGTCGCCAATCGGCTCCAGATAACCCAGATGCGCGCCAATAGAGGTGTTCTGTGTCAGCGGAATATCGAGGTTCAGGTCAAGATAGGCATATTCATCATCATCCGGCCCGTCGACGCCCGCCGGGGCGTACCAGATGTAGCCCGCGAAGTGACCAATCCCTATGCCGCCGTATATTTCGGTGATGCCCGACCCGCCCTGACTGGGCTGCGACGGATAGGCGTAGTAGATGGCGCCCACGTCGAACATATCGTTGCCCCAGCCGACGTAGTAGTCGACCTCTTCATTGCCTTGCGTGGACGTGCTCGACACCCACGTTCCGGCATAAACGCCGTAGTCGGAACTCCAGTCGACCCCACCCCAGACCTGCGGCGAACCGGAGGCGACACCGCGAAACACGTATTCGCTCGCCGCTCCGACACTGGCCTCGAATTCGGCATTGGCGGGTGCGCTGGCGAGCAAACCCAAGCCGGCCAGCGCGCCGGCGGCGATCATTTTGTTGGTACCCATGCGACGTTGACTCCCCTTGGAATCGGCCTAGATCGAGATTGATCGGAGCGAATTGACAGGATCGATGCCCATCACGAGCCTCATCGAAGGCCCGCCATCGATTCGGCCGGAGCCTACCCCAGCCGCCGACACAAAAAAAGAGGACCGCCGCAGCGGTCCTCTTTCGTGGCTCTCCCTTTAATCAGGAGATCGCGATCAGATGTCGAACGCGTAGCCACCGCTGACGATCAGCTTCGGATCGTCATCATCGATGTCGGTGCCGACGAAGGCCAAGCCGACAGACAGACCGGACTCGGACTCGGCCGAGATACCGAAGCTGTAGTCGATGTAGGCATCGCCGTCCGGCGTGAATGCTTCGTTGCCTTCACCACCGTTTTGCTGGATGGAGGCATCAAAGGAAGCCATGTCACTGATCGGAGCCGAGAAGCCCAGGCTGACGCCATAAGCCGTATCGTCAACACCAAAGTAGGTGTCAGGCGCGAAGTAAGCACCTACCGAGAACATGCCAATCGCCAAGCTGCCGTAAACTTCGATGGTGTTGTACGACGGGTCAGGCATGTCGACTTCGTCTTCTTCGGTATACAGGTAGTAAATCGCACCGAAGTCGTAGCCAACTGCGCCCGCTTCTCCACCAAAGCCCATGTACAGATCCACTTCAGAACCCGCACCGCCACCGTCGCCACCGAAACCGATGGTCGATGCCCAGGCACCGAGGTAGAAACCGGAGTCAGCAGCGTAGTCGATCCCGCCCTGCACAGCGGCACCGCCCGATTGCGGCAGACCACGGAAGAGATAGTCACTCGTCACACTGAGGTTGACGCTCGTTCCGGCCAGCGCGCTGCCGGAAAATACCGTCGCGCCCAAGACCGCTGCGCTGATGACTGAACGCTTGAATTCCATTTGGTTACGCCCCTTTACTCGAAAACATTGATGGTTCCGCGGATCGCAAATCAGTAGTTGCCGCATCCCCGCAGTCAAAGTGCAAACCCCGTGCCAACGCACGGCGTGCTCGTTAACCAGCGAATCCTGTGCTGGTGCCTTGCTCGCGCTTTCCCCGGGGCCTTGCCCCACAAAGTCTGCGCTCTCGCACCGAGAGATCTTGCTGTTACTCCCCCCGGCCTTTACTGTCCGCGCCGCGACGCGGGGCCACTGCGCTTAAATGTTGCGGTGCAGAAATTACTACCCCTTCCACAGCAGTTGCAAGACTCATGGCAAAACTCAATGACCGCCAGCAAGCCGCCGTCGAGCATGTCGGCGGCCCCTTGCTGGTGCTGGCGGGCGCAGGCAGCGGCAAGACCCGGGTGATCACCGAGAAAATCGGCCACCTGATCGAGCACGCCGGCCTGGACCCGCAGCACATCGTTGCGATGACGTTCACCAACAAGGCCGCTCGGGAAATGCGAGAGCGCGTGGGCAAGCGGCTGCCGCGTGACGTCGTCACTCGCATGCGCATCTCCACCTTCCATCGCCTGGGGCTGGATCTGCTGCGCGAGGAGCACCACCACCTCGGCCTGCGGCCCAATGTGTCGATTCTGGATACCGAAGACACCAGCGCGCTGATTCGTGACCTCGGCGTCAGCGAGCCCGACCGCATCAAGCTCGCGCTACGCTGGATTTCTGATCAGAAGCAGGCGTTACAGTCACCAGACGATGTCGCCGCCGCAGCGGAATCCGAGGCCGACGCGACACTGGCGCGCTTATACGGACAGTACGAAGCGCATCTTGCCGCCTACAACGCGGTCGATTTCGATGACCTGATCGTCAAGCCGACTCGCCTGCTGCAAGACAATGAGACGGTGCGGCTGCGCTGGCAGCAACGCATTCGCTACCTGCTGGTCGACGAGTACCAGGACACCAACCCGGTGCAGTACTCGATGATGCGGGCGCTGGTCGGCATTCGAGCCCGGTTTACCGTCGTCGGCGATGATGACCAGTCGATTTACCGGTTTCGCGGCGCCCGGCCCGAGAACCTGGCCGACCTGAAGACTGACTACCCCGAACTGGAAGTGGTCAAGCTGGAACAGAACTACCGGAGTACGAGCCGGATTCTCCGCTCGGCCAACTCCGTGATTGAGCGCAACACCCGCCTGTACGAAAAGACGCTTTGGAGCGCGTTGGGGGAAGGCACCAAGCTACGCGTGATCAATGTACCGGACGACACGGCCGAGGCCGAACGCGTGATCACAATGATGTCCACGCATCGCATCCGGTCGGGGGACCGCTGGTCGGACTACGCCATTCTCTACCGCAGCAACCATCAGGCGCGCGTGATCGAGCAGGCGCTACGCGCCCAGAACATCGCCTACCGGATGACAGGCGGTCGCTCATTTTTCGACCGTGCCGAGGTCAAGGACCTCGTGGCCTACCTGCGGCTGCTGGCCAACCCGGACGATGACCGCGCGTTTCTGCGAATCATCAACGTGCCGCGGCGCGAACTGGGGCCGGCAACATTGCAACGCCTTGGTAACTACGCCCAGGAACGGCATTGCGCCCTGCTGCAGGCCGCGCAGGAAGCCAGCTCGCTCGGAATGATCAGTGGCCGCCAGGGCGCCGAACTGGCTCGCTTCTGCAACTGGCACGAACGGCTGTCCCGAACGGCCGCACACATGCGCCCGGATCACATCCTCGCCGAGATGATCTCCGAACTCGCCTACCGGGACTGGATCGCAGCCACCACGCCGGACAAGCCGCGGGCCGATCGCAAGTTCAAACTGATCGACGATCTGATGGACTGGACACGTCGCCTGGCTGAAGACGAGCGCAGCCTAGAGGACGTGGTCAACCACTTCAGTCTGGTCGACATGCTGGACAAACAGGACAGCGGCGACGAAGCCGATGAGGTTCAGCTGGCGACGCTACACGCGTCCAAGGGCTTGGAGTTCCGCAACGTATTCATCGTCGGCATGGTCGACGGCATCCTGCCGCACGAGAACACCGATGATGTGGATGAAGAGCGCCGGCTGTTCTACGTCGGCATCACCCGCGCCCAAACCACGCTGACCCTGATGGTGCCGCGGCAGATCAAGCGTGGTGGCGAACTGGTCGATGTGCCCTCCAGCCGTTTCCTGGAAGAACTGCCGGAAACCGACGTGGACTGGCCCGACGACGTCGCCGATGCAGCCGAGCAACAGGCCCAGAAAGCGCGACAAATCGAAGCACTGCGAGCGCGCTTCGGCGCCAAGCAGGGGAGCGGGACGGGCTAGGGAAACACCGATTTATTCGCGCCACCAAAACGCAACGAGCCGCGGCAATGCGCGGCTCGTTGGCACAACTCGTTCGGCTAATCGCTAACGTCGGATCAGACACCCGCCTGCTGGAGCATGGTGTCGACCGCTTGCTCGATTTCCGCTTCGCTCAGCGAGGGGTCGCCGGCCTTCGGCGGCATCGCGCCCTTGCCATTGATCACGCTGGAAATCAGACCGTCATGCCCCTGTGCATCCAGGCGAGACTGCCATGCGGCGGTGTCGTCCTGCTTCGGCGCGCCCGCCACACCAGCGGCATGGCAACCGGAGCAAAGCCCCTGGACAATCTCTTCGCCGGAACGCGGCTCATCGCTGCCCGCCGACGCCGACACCTTGATCGCGTTGGGATCGGTGATCACCTCGCCGACTGGTGCGATCCGCGCCTGCACACGTTCATGTGCGATCTGGCGCAGCTCATCGGTGTCTTCAGTGGAGGTGATCATGTTGGCGATGACGACGATGCCGACCGTCAGTGCCACCAGAAAACCGATCACGCCCAGAAATGTCGTGACAAATACCTTGTCGTGGTTTGATTCCACGGCTACGCCTCAACAATCAGATGAAATCTTGGGTCCGGGAGTACTGCACCGGAGCGGGGCGCGGAGTTTATCACGAGCCGCGGCACCTGCGACCGATCCGGCCTGCCGCACCCCATACGCAGATCTGCGGCTCCAAAACCCAAGCGTGATGTGTACTACTATCCCCCGCGGGGGCTTTTGTAGAAACGCGGCCGTTCTCATTACGCCTCCCACTTGGGGCTTTTCAAAGTGTGGTGTTGAAACGATGGGGATTCATGTTCGCCTTTCTGGCATTCGGTTTGAGTCGGATGCCACCGAACGTGCGTTCCGAGAAAGCTTTCGAAATGGGGGCCGGCTGGGCAGATGGGTGCTACTTGGCTCGGTCGCGAGCCTGACGCTCGGCGCACCGTTGATGGGGCCGCTGCTGCTGGGCTCGCCGCACACGGCCTACCAAGCTCAAATCGACTGGATGTGGCTAATCGTGGCGCCGATGATTGCCTTCGGTTTCGTCACATTACTACGCCGGGAGTGGTATGCCTGGTCCACGCCCGCGATGTTCGCAATGAGCGCTGCCGGCATTCTGTATCTATCGCGCCTGACCCTGTCGCTTACCGCTGCGGGGCAACCCCAGCCGCTCACCGCACTCACATTATTCACCCTGCTCTTCTGTGTACTCAGCCGTGCACGCGTGCTGGCTGGCCTGGCTATGGTCGCCCTGACATTGACCGTCGGCGCGGTCACCGTGCAATGGGCAACCGTGCCATTTCACGCCCGCGATATCTTCGTCTTTCTTTTTATGTGCTTTATCGGCATCACGGCAACCACCTCGGTGGAAATGACCGCACGGCGCGCCTGGCTGGCCCGGGAAGCCCTGATCTGGACGGCCACCTACGATGGACTGAGCGGGGTGCTCGTCCGCGGGGCGTTCGAAGAGCACATGGAACGGGTACTTCGGCAGGCGGCACGCACGCAGACATCGTTGTGCCTGCTGTGCCTGGATATCGATCATTTCAAGCAGGTCAACGACCAGTACGGCCACCTGGCGGGCGACGAAGTCATTCGCTGTGTGGGCGAGGAGTTGCGGGTCGCATGCCAGCGACCATTGGATATCGCCGGACGCATGGGCGGTGACGAGTTCCTGGTCGCGTTTTACGACGTCGACCGCGAACAGGCCGTGGTGCTAGTTGAGCGCTTGCAAACCCGATTGCGGCGCCTCCAGGTACGCGATGACCAGCTGGCCGCCATCTCGGTGACCGTGAGCATCGGCGTCACGGCCTGCGTGCCTGACGAACAGACCAAGCTCCGCGATTTGGTGAATCAGGCGGACCACCTGATGTACCAAGCAAAGCGGCAAGGCCGTGATCAGTATTGTTGCAGCTCCGTGGTCTCACCACCCCACACAACGCCATCCGCAAGCGAGCCACACGATGACAGCGAGCCCGGGCTACGAACCTGACATAACAACGTCAAGTAAATACGTGATACTGCCCACCTGATCAGCCGACCGCTGATCCAGACGGCGTCGCGTCCGAGCCCGTGTTGAAGCCTCGGAGCAGCCCAAAGGCGGAACCGCCGCCGGGAGGCGACCGACATGTACAGCAATCCTCCCCCAAGCCAATGCACACGGACTGGCGATGGCCCTCTGGTGTTCGGCCACCGCGGAGCACGCGGCCACGCCCCTGAAAACACCCTGCTCGGCATCGAGACCGGCATTCGCCTGGGCGCAGACTGGATCGAGGTCGACGTACACCTCAACGCCGGCAATCCGGTGCTGATGCACGATCTCACGCTAGACCGCACGACCAATGGCCGCGGTTTTGTCGCCGACGTGCCGCCCGACTATCTAGCGGAGTTGGATGCCGGCCGAGGCCAGAAAGTACCCAGCGTGCTGGATGCCATCGACATGATTGATCGCCGGGCCGGACTGAACCTGGAATTGAAGGCCGCCGGCTCGGCGGCCATCGTCGTCCGCGAGATCCGCCACGCCGTGCAGCTGCTCGGCTGGGATTGGAGCGCGTTCCTCGTGTCGAGCTTCGACCTGCAGGAACTGCGGCAACTGCGCGCCCTGGAACCACGCATCCCCATCGGCGCGCTGTACGCCGGGGTGCCGCTGGACTATGCCGCCAGCGCCGAGGCGCTAGGCGCGGTTTCGGTTCATCTGTCCCACGAGTTCCTGGCACCGAACATGATTCGCGACGCACGCGCGAGAGGCCTGGCGGTGCATGTCTACACCGTGAACGATCCGGTCGAGATCGCGCGCGTGCGCGCCCTCGGGGTGGACGGCATCTTCACCGACTACCCCGAGCGCGTGCTGGTTCTGGATCGCGTGGCCTGAAAGCCGAACGCCGCGATGCCCCCCTAAGGGGTCACCGGCATGCGGTGACGCTTCTTGAAGCGGTTGATCAGCGCGTCGGGCCGCTCTTTCTTATTGTCATCGTTCAGCACGTACACGATCGTGCGGTTGCCCGGCCCGGCACCGATCTCGGTGAATCGATATGGGGCATCCCAGCTTGATTTGAACGCCCGTAGGTCTGCCCAGCGATCGAAGACGTAAAAGCGACCCTCGTAGAGCACCTCGCCATAGAAGTTCGAACTGGCATTCACGGCGCCGTCGTAAAGGGCCACGGAGGCAATCCCCTCCCGCTTGGCCTTGTCGGCGTCGGTCAGGCCGAAGACGATGGTTTCACCCTGCGGACCTTCGCCGATACGGACCAGCCGGTACGCCGTATGGCCGTAGTCCAGAAACGCCTTGTAGGTGGCGAAATCGTCGAACACGTATATGCGCCCCTCGTGGTGAGCTTCGAAGTAGTCCGAAACATCCATGGCCGGCACCGTAGGTGCGGCGGCAACCGATGTGGCGTCCATCCCCTGGTAGGTTTGCGGCAGCGCGCAACCTGCGACCGCCAATGTGGACATGGCGGCCAACGAATACGCCAAACGTGTCTGTGTCATGTATCCCTCCTGTTCTAAGCGCCCGACCTTGCCAAGCGGATTTGACAAGGCGGTGACACTGCCGCCTTTTAATCGCCATGTCATACACAGCTCGCAGTCTTTTGACACCATGCGCGCCATAGTCGGCGCGATCGCGGCGAGTCACCGTGGTTGACGACCGCTCGCCATCCTCGCGCCTCTCGGACCTGGAGCCAAACCCGCTGTCATGAACGACACCGCAACGGATACCTACACACCCGATCACTACATCAATCGGTGGCTTTCGCTGCTGGAGTTCAATCAGCGCGTGCTGGAACAGGCCAAGGACGACCGCGTCCCGTTGATCGAGCGGATGAAGTTTCTCTGTATTTCCTGCTCCAATCTCGACGAGTTCTACGAGGTTCGTGTCGCCGGGCTCAAACAGATGGCCGAGGTCGGCGCCGTGCAGACCGGGCCGGACAACATCCTGCCCGCGACCCTGCTGTCGCAGATCAGCGAGCGGGCGCATGCGTTGGTCGCCGACCAGTACGGCACGCTCAATTCGGTGCTAATTCCAGCACTGGAGGAGGAAAACATCCGCTTCGTGCGGCGCGTGGATTGGGTCTCCAACCCCGAGCAGGACGATTGGCTGCGCGGTTATTTTCACAACGGACTGTTGCCGGTGCTCTCACCGATCGGGCTTGATCCTGCGCATCCGTTCCCCCGGATCATCAACAAGAGCCTGAACTTCGTGGTGTCGCTGGACGGCAAGGACGCCTTCGGCCGCACGGCGCGATTCGCCGTGGTCGGGGCCCCTCGCTCGCTGCCGCGGCTAATCCAGATTCCGCGCGAAGTGCCGGGCACCGGCCCGAATGATTTCGTCTTTCTGTCATCGGTGATCCACGCGTACGTCGACGAGCTGTTTCCGGGCATGACGGTATCGGGCTGCTACCAGTTCCGCGTCACCCGCAACTCGGAACTGTTCGTGGACGAGGAGGAAGTCGACGACCTGCTGCTCGCGCTCGAAGGCGAGTTGCCCCAGCGCCAGTATGGCGACGAGGTTCGCCTGGAAGTCGCGCACAACTGTCCGGATGGTGTGTGGCAATACCTGCTCGACAAGCTAGGACTGGCAGAAGAAGACCTGTTCCGTGTCGACGGCCCGGTTAACCTCAACCGGCTGATGGCGCTGGGCGACCTCGTCGACCGCCCCGATCTCAAGTACCCGCCGTTCACATCGAGGCTCTCGAGCACCCTGGGGCAGGACAGGATCTTCGACACCATCAGCCGCAAGGACATTCTGCTGCACCACCCGTTCGATTCCTTCGCGCCCGTTGTTGAGCTTCTGCGGGCCGCGGCCAAGGACCCGGATGTGCTGGCGATCAAGCAAACGCTTTACCGCACCGGCACGGATTCAGCGGTCGTGGACGCCCTGATCAAGGCCGCGCATGCCGGCAAGGAAGTCACCGTGGTTGTGGAACTGCGCGCGCGGTTCGACGAGGCCGACAACATCGGCCTGGCCGAGGCCTTGCAGGACGCCGGTGCGCATGTGGTTTACGGCGTCGTCGGCCACAAGGCACACGCGAAAATGGTGCTGATCGTGCGTCGCGAAAATGGACGCCTGACTCACTACTGCCACCTGTCCACCGGCAACTACCATCCGCGTACCGCCCGGCTGTACACCGACTACGGCCTGTTCACCGCAGACCCCGCGATCGGCGAGGACGTGCACCGTGTATTCCTGCAACTGACCAGCTTGGGCAAGGTGCTCAAACTCGACAAGCTGCTGCAATCACCCTTCTCGCTACACCCCGGCATCATCAGGTTCATCGGGCGGGAGGCCGAACACGCTCGCGCCGGCCGCAAGGCTCGAATTGTCGCCAAGATGAACTCTCTGACCGAGCGCTCGGTGATCGACGCGCTCTACGCCGCGTCGTCGGCCGGCGTCGAGATCGACCTGATCATCCGTGGCATGTGCTGCTTGCGTCCGGGGGTACCTGGCTTGTCCGAGAACATTCGGGTGCGCTCGATCGTCGGACGGTTTCTCGAACATACGCGGGTGTACTACTTCGCCAACGACGGCAAGCCGGACCTCTACTGCTCCAGCGCAGACTGGATGGAGCGCAACCTGTTTCGCCGCGTCGAGACAGCGTTCCCGGTTTTGGACAAAAAGCTGGCGAAGCGCATCCTCACCGATCTGGATCTGTACCTGAACGACAATACCCAGGCTTGGGAGCTGACGGCCGAGGGCGGCTATCGCCGCGCCGATGCCGGCGAAACTGCCCTCATGGCGCAACAAGCGCTGATGGAGTCTTAGCAAGCAGCGGAAGTCGCTAGCGCTCGCGGACGCGCAGCTTGTATCCGGCCTGCTTGAGCGAACCCTGTTCGCGATCCAGCCCGGCACGCGTGAGCGCATGGTCGTCCAGCCAGGCGGCGTCGAAATCGACCGTCACCTGATCCCCGCTCGCCTTGATCGTGACCGGCGGAATGGCGTCAGCCGAACGGCCGCGCCGCAGGATCACCGCCAGACGGAGGATGATCGCCAGCCGGCTCAGGGGTTCGCGCCAGGTGTCGGGCACGTCGTCGAGCACCGATTGCCGGAACTTGCCGCGATGCAGCCGCACGAGGGCAGCGAGCATGCGCTGATCCAGCTGGGAGAACCCGTGCAGGTCGCCGTTGCGAACCAGGTATTCGCCATGTTTGTGATACGAACCATGCGCGACGAACAGACCGATTTCATGGAGTTGGGCCGCCCAGATCAGCAGTTGCCGGCAGGTCGTGTCGGCGGCCAGCTCGGACCAGCCATCACCAGCGCCTTGCAGAATCGCCAGCGCCGTCGCACGCACGTGGTCGGCGTGCGACTCGTCCACTCCGAAGCGCCGCGCCAATCCAGCGACGGTATCGTGACGGACATCATGGTCACTCAAGCGGCCGAGCAGGTCGTAGATCACGCCTTCGCGTAGCGCCCGGTCGGAGACCGTCATCCGTTCGATCGCGAGGGCATCGAACAGGCCCGTCAGTACCGCCAGCCCTCCGGGGAAGATCGGTTTGCGGTCGTCGCGCAAGCCATCAAGCTCCAGCGCCTCGATGCTGCCCAGTTCCACGATCAGATCGCCCAGACGGCTCAGGCCGTCCGGTGTGATCTCGCCGTCCGCCCAACCGCGACCGGCAATCACCTTGGCGATGGCACGAACCGTCCCCGACGCACCGATGCACAGATCCCAGCCGCATTCGGTGTATTCCGAGGCGAGGTAATCGGCTTCCAGCCGCGCCGCCATGCGTGCAGCCATGAAGCGTTTCCGCGTGATCTCCCCACCGGAGAAGAATCGATCGGTGTAGGACACACAGCCCATCCGCACGGATTCGAGCAGCCGCGGCGAATCCCGCTCGCCGATGATCACTTCGGTGCTGCCGCCGCCGATATCGATGACCAGACGGCGGGCCTTGTCGGCGCCCAGGCCGTGCACCACGCCACCGTAAATCAGCCGCGCCTCTTCGACGCCCGAGATCACTTCCACCGGATGGCCCAGCGCGCGTTCCGCCGCTGCCAGAAACTGCTTGGGATTGCGCATGCGGCGCAACGTATTGGTGCCCACCACGCGGGCACGGCCCGGCGGGATGGCCCGCAGACGCTGGCCGAACTGCTCCAGACAATCCATGGCGCGTTGATGCGCCTCGGGCGACAGTTGCTTGTCGGCACCCAGGCCCGCGCCCAGACGCACGGGCTCGCGCAACTTGTCGACGACGGTGATCTCGTGTCCGCGTGGTCGCGCCACAATCATGTGGAAGCTGTTGGAACCCAGATCGACGGCTGCGACATCCGCGTCGGGCTCGGCGGCTCCAATCAAGCCGCGCCCCGCACAGCGAACAATCCCAGCAACCACAGTGCGGCCACCAACTGGCACAGATACGTCAGGGTCGCGCCGATCTGGCGCTTGCGGTTAAACGCACCACCGAGCAAGCCGACGGAAAAGATCAGGCGACCGCCGACAAATACCAGCCCGAGCAGCCAGACGCCGATGCCGGGCGCGTTATGCTCCAGCAGCCCCAGCATGATCAGAAAGATCGGCACATGCTCGGTGGCATTGGCATGCGTGCGCATCGCCCGTAGCAAGGGCGCATGCCCGCCGTCGCCCAATGCAACCTGGTGGCGGATTCGTAACTGCGACACCCGTCCGGCAAGAAGGAGAATCAGCAGCCCGTTCAGCGCCGCCGTGACTGCGGTTGCGGCATAAAGCATGCTCGTACTCCTGCAATGGCTCTGAATAGCGGCGACCGATGATAGCGCAGGCAGTGTTGATTTCCGTGACGCTGGCCGACCGCGCCCGAGGGCCAAGGTCGCGCGAACGGTGGTATCCTTTGTCATTGACTCCACAGGGCGCTTCGCGGACCATTGCGGCCCGTCGGCAGCGCTTGCCAAGAACCTCCTCGACGATAAATTCCGATGACTCGACTTGCGAAACTCGCCTGCGTGGTCGCGCTGGCCTCTGCCTCTACAGTCTGGGCCCAGGACGGGAACACCGACAACGGACAGGCCCTGGCGCATACCTGCGCCGGATGCCACGGCATCGCCGGCTACACCAACGCGTATCCGACCTTCCGTGTCCCCCGCCTCGGCGGCCAGCACCCCGAGTACATCGTGGCGGCGCTCGCAGCCTACAAAAACGGGCAACGCGCGCATCCGACGATGACCGCGCAGGCCGCCTCGCTCACCGATGAGCAGATCCAGGACATCGCGGCCTACGTCACCGAGGCACCGGAATCGGCCGATGATCCCCATGTGGTGCCTACGGGCGACCCGAAAAAGGGCGAACAGCTGGCCCAGGCCTGCACCGCCTGCCACGGCGCCACCGGTGCATCGGACATCACTCAATACCCGATCATCTCTGGCCAGCATCCGGACTATCTGGCGCATGCGCTAACTGCCTACAAGACCGGCGAGCGCAAGAACGCGATCATGAAGGGTTTCGCGTCCAACCTGTCCAAGCAGGACATCAAACACCTGGCTGCCTGGTTCGCCTCTCAGAACGAACCTCTGTACACGCCCAACTTCGGCGAATAGCAGGATCGGCCAGCCCGCCCTGGCCCCATCCGCAGCCTGATCGACTCGAACGCCCCTTTATGGGGCGTTTTTGTTGCACCGTTGCCGAGCATGCCGATACCCTAGTCAGGCACCGCCATTCAGGTCGTTTTGTCTCGGTTTTGAAATGGAAGTGCAATGAATACGTCGCGGCGCACATCTACAGTGCGCCAGACGTAACACTTAGAAACGACGTGCATGCCCCAGGATGGGGCGAACAATGCACGCCCGCGGTTGGGACTAAAGGAGTTAACATGAACAAGCTTTTGCTGGGATCAGCCCTGCTCGCACTGCCGTTTGCCGGACAGGCATCAGATCCGTTTCAGCATGTCGATGTGTACTATCTATCATCCGACTTGGAACTCACTACGCCACTGGGCAGCGGCGACGATGATGGCGATGGTTTCGGCATCTCCGGCAGTTTCCGCGTCGCCGACCAAGCTTTCCTAATCGGAGAGTTTCAAAGCGCCGAAACGGACGATTTCGATATCGAGATTGATCAGCTACGAGCCGGCGGTGGCTTCCATACCGTCGCGTCTGCAAACGGTCTGAGCTTCTACGGACAGGGTGAATACCTGCAAGTTGAAGTCGACGGCGAGGACGAAGATGGGTTCGGCCTGCACGGTGGCCTGGTCCTCGCTGCCTCTGAGCAACTGCGCTTCACTGGCCAGCTCGGTTACCTGTCGCTGGACGACGTGGACGGTCTGGAGTATCTCGTCAGCGCGGCCTTCGACATCACGCCGAACTTCGGACTTTTCGCCGATTACCGCGTCAGCGCGCTGGAAGACGATGATGACAGTGAACTCGACCTGACCGACGTCAAGCTCGGGGTCAGCCTGCTGTTCTAAACAGCTCTGCCATCGCGACATAAAAAGGCGGGGACATTGGTCCTCGCCTTTTTTGTACCCTGCACGATCGCTGGCACAACAAGTCCGTTAATTACTTGCCGCAGCAGAGTGATCAGTTTCTTCCAGACATAAAAAAGGCGGGGATAACCCCGCCTTTTTCATGAACTCAAAAAGACCGAGTTCAGAGCGGTGTCACATTCTCCGCCTGCGGTCCTTTCTGGCCCTGCACAACACGCATGGTCACTTTTTGACCTTCCTGCAAGCTGCGGCGACCGGAGCCATTAATCGCGCTGAAATGAACAAACACGTCTTTGCCGCCTGCGCGCTCGACAAATCCGAATCCTTTTTCGTCATTAAACCACTTGACGGTTCCTTCGATTTCTTCAGACATTCCTTCTCTCTTTCAACAACAACGCTGCTCATTTCAGCGAAAACTAGGCCGGCGTGAACTCGCCGACAACTTGCATTCTACGCGTGCCCCCGAAAAAACTAGGCACGTTTCTGTGACATCCGACGAACGGTCAATGATTTTATTGACTCTGAACGAATTTGTCGTTTGAAGGCGACAGGCGACCAGGGACAAGATTTGATCGGCGACAACCTAAAACTTGAGCAGCAACCCCATGTATCCGCCCTTGAATTCTGCATCCACCGCGTAGTTGCTGGTGGTGAAGCGATACCGCCTGGACTGCAACCCCAGCTCCAAGCCCAGCGGTTGAATCACCGGCCACAGCAGTGAACCCCGGAGGTGAATGGCGCGATCATCGCCCGAGGCCACATACGCGGTCTCCACGCGCAGGGTGATCGGTCCGAACGGCGCCACATCCAGCCGGAGCAGTGCGAGCGGATAGATCTCGTCATAGCGATCGGACTGCGCCAGTTCGCCATCTTCCTGACGCCTGACCAGACCATCGATGTTCTCGACCAGCACGCCGAGGCCCAGCCGCACCCCGTCTTCAATCAGCGGCAGCGTGACGGAGAGCGCCGTGATATCAAACTCGGCGGAGGCCACGCCGCTGGAACCAGGTATGACGAGAAACCCGCCCGACTCAGCCGTGGCGCCGGCATCGACCGCTTGGCGCTCAAGCAGGATGTCCGGCATCCAGCGGTGCGGAAAGCTCACCCCCAGCCGAAGATAGCCTTCGTCCTCGTCCACCCGACCCAGATCGGAAAAACTCAGCTGTTCGGTGGTGTCCCGAACGGTACCGCTGGCGTCGTAGCTCCATTGGCCGTAGGCCAACTCGCCATGCCACTCGCGTTCCTTTGCTTGTGCGCCGGCAGGCGCCGACAGGGCGAGGGACCACGCGACCCCCAGTACTGCAAAACCGAGTCGATTCATCCTTGAGCTCCTCCGGTTATCGGGCGATCGCGCTTGAGTTAAGTCCGAGCGACCTCAGACGCCGCGGCGCGACATGAAGACCAGCTTCTCGAACAGGTGAACATCCTGTTCGTTCTTGATCAGCGCCCCGTACAGCGGAGGCAACGCTTTCTTTGCACTGCTCTCGCGCAAGGTGGTGGCGTCGATATCCTCGGCCAGCAACAGTTTTAGCCAGTCGATCAGCTCCGAGGTGGACGGCTTTTTCTTCAAGCCGGGCGCGTCACGCAGATCGAAGAAAATCTCCATTGCCGCGCGCAGCAGCTCCGGCTTCAACTTGGGGAAGTGCACATCGACGATCGCCTGCATGGTGTCCTTGTCAGGGAACCGGATGTAGTGGAAAAAGCAACGCCGCAAGAATGCGTCAGGCAGCTCCTTCTCGTTATTGGAGGTGATGATGATGAGTGGCCGATGCCGCGCACGAATGGTTTCACGTGTTTCGTAAACATCGAACTCCATGCGATCGAGTTCGCGGAGCAGGTCATTCGGAAATTCGATGTCGGCCTTGTCGATTTCGTCGATGAGCAGCACCGGCTGCTCTTCGCAGTCAAAGCATTCCCACAACGCGCCACGCAGGATGTAGTTGGCGATGTCCTGCACCTTGGCCTCGCCGAGTTGCGAGTCGCGCAGCCGCGAGACGGCATCGTATTCATAGAGCCCCTGCTGCGCCTTGGTGGTCGACTTGACGTGCCATTCGAATAGCGGCCGCCCCAGCGATTTGGCGACTTCCTGCGCGAGCAAGGTCTTGCCCGTGCCGGGCTCACCCTTGATGAGCAGCGGCCGTTCCAGCGCCACAGCGGCGTTCACCGCCAGCTTCAGATCATCCGTCGCGACGTAGCGCTCGGTTCCCTCAAATCGATTGGTCATGGCTTCAGTGTCAGATGGTGTTCGGTTGGTCCCGGCAGAAAAGGCGCAGGTTCACCTGCCGCCCAGGCCGCGTGTCCCTTCATAAACCAGGGTGACAGCGGATGCCCGCTTTGTCCCCCCGGCATCGTAAAGTATCCCTGCGCCTCGCGACCGGGCGACACGGCAAACCGCTCCGACGCGCCGAAGCTGGGGCCGGCCACTCGAGGCATGTCGCGATCACCGGCCTGAGGGGCATCGGGCGCCTGCAACCACGGCCGGAGCCAGCCCGGGAGGGCCGCGGCCAGCGGATGTCCGATCTGCACCCTGTTTTGCTCACCCCAGCGCTGCTCCGCCAGGGGGCCACGACTGGCAGCGGCATCGACGATACGGCGCGCCGAACTCGTCAGCAGTTCCGACCAGCTATCGACATCCGCCGGGAGCAGATGCGCCGGGCGCTGCTCCAGCAACTCCCAAAGCGCATGCTCGAACTGGCGGGATGGCCGCAGGCTCACACCCGGTGCCTCATCGCGCACCGCCGCCGTTAGCGCAGACCAGATTCGGCTTGAAACCTCGCGATGAAACGCCCGCACCAGCGGGTAGCCTGCGTCATCGACGGAGGCGCGACGTCCCTGCTCGCGCACCAGCCGCTCGGCTTCTTCGCCCTCCGGCATCGTATCCAGGGTGTTGATGAGCAGATCCCGCCAGCGCTGCAGGAACAGCGCCCGGTCGTCCAGCACAATCGCATGCATGGCCGCCTCGTCCAGATGATCACGGGCATGCAGACCGTCTCGAATCTGACCGGCACGCGCGCCCAGGGCATAGCCACCATCACCCAGCAGGCGTAGCGCCTCACCCGAAACCACTCGGCTGTTCGCGGTCCACAGTCGCCCGCTGGGCGGATCGACCACGCGAGGTATCGCATCCGCGGCCAGCCAGCCATCCCAGCCGATACCAGCTCCGCGAGCGGTGGGTTGTGTCCCATCAAAGCCCTGCCGCACCGGTATACGGCCGGCCACGGTCCAGCCGACACGACCATCGGCCTGCGCGACGACGAAATTCTGCGGCGGCATGCCGGCGCCATGCGCTACGGCCATCGCCTCCTCGAGCGTCCTCGCCTGCTCCAGCAGCAGCAGGCGCAGGTTGAGTCCGCCCGGCTCTCTCGCTGTCCACTGCACGGCGTAATCACCGAGCACCGGATCATGCCGCACGGGCCCATAGCGGGATGTTTGGAACCGGAACGATTCGCCGTCGCCGCTCGGAACGGTCAGTTCCAACTCGGCATCCACGATCTCGCCGCTGTCGAGCAACACGATGTCGGAGAAATCACCGTAGCTATTGGTGAAGCCCCAGGCCACATGCCCGTTGCTGCCGGCAACCACGGCGGGCAACCCCGGCAGGGTGACTCCGGTGATATCCAGCGAGTCGCGCAGCTGCAGGCGCATGCGATACCAGATGTTGGGCAGGCTCAGACCGAGATGCATGTCGTCCGCGACGATGGCACCACCATGGGTCGTCAAACGGCCGGCGACGGCCCAGTTGTTACTCCCCAGGACCGGACCGGGCTCGACCACGACCGCCACCTGTGAGGCGCCGACCGGTGCCACCCACTCGGTCGGAGCGGGAATATCAGGCGGCGGCAGGGCCTCGCCCTGTAGCGGCGCGTCCCAAGAACCGCCCGCGGGCGCGAGAAAGCGCGCCGCCGGCTCCCCCAGCACATGGCGTAGCACCGCATCGTCGCGTTCTTTGCGGGCAGTGCGGTCGGTGAGGTCGAGGAACATGCTCAGCGCAACCAGCAGGCTGTCTTCGGACTGCCAGGGCACCGGTTCGCTGCGCAGCAGCCAGTATTCGAACGGACGGGCATCAAGCGCGTCGAGACCCGCGTTCACGCCGTCCGCATAGGCGGCAATGAGCGCGCGGATCGCCGGCTGCGATTCGGCGAGCGCGCGGCGAGCCACATCCCGAAGCTGCTCCACCGCAATCTGGCGGTCGCGCGGCAATGCAATCTGACCGACCAGCCCGGCCAACTCGCCGGCCGCCGCACGCCGGAGCAAATCCATCTGGAAGAATCGATCCTGCGCGTGAACGAACCCGGTGGCGCGGGCCAGATCCAACCGATCCGTGGCGATCAGCGTGGGCACGCCGTGGTCGTCGCGCTCGACCGTGACGGAGGATCGCAGCCCAGCCAGGGCGAGTTCGCCATCAACCTCCGGCAGACTCGCGCGCAGCGTCAACCAGCCCGCGGTGAACACGGCGGCGGCGAGCACGGCCACCAAACCGAGGATACGAAGCAGCCAGCGCCGCATCCGGGCTAACACCGTGGCTCGTGATGAGTGACGGCCTGGAACCGGTTAGGCGCGCGATTCCAGCATGGCGATCGCGGGCAATGTCTTGCCTTCCAGCAGTTCCAGAAATGCCCCGCCGCCCGTGGAGATGTACGACACCTGATCGGCGATGCCGTACTTGTCGATCGCGGCCAGCGTGTCGCCACCGCCGGCAATGGAGAACGCGTCGGAACCGGCAATCGCCTTGGACATCGACTCGGTGCCACCGGCAAAGCTATCGAACTCGAACACGCCCGCCGGCCCGTTCCAGACGATGGTGCCGGCGCCGTCAAGCAAAGCGGCCAGCATCTTCTGGGTGTCCGGGCCGACATCCAGCACCATGTCCTTGTCACCGATATCGCCCACCGGCTTCACCGTGGCCTCTGCATCCGCCGAAAATTCGGTGGCAACGACCACATCCGTGGGCAGCGGGATGTCGCCGCCCTTGGCCTTGACCGCATCCATGATCCGTTTTGCGGTATCGATGAGGTCGGGCTCGTGCAGCGATGCGCCAACATTCACGCCGGTGGCCGCCAGGAACGTGTTGGCGATGCCGCCGCCCAGCACCAACTGGTCCACCTGGTCGACCAGCGACTCGATGACGCCCAGCTTGGTCGAAACCTTGGAACCGCCAATAATCGCCACCAGCGGTCGGGCCGGCTGGTCCAGCGCCTTGCCCAACGCATCCATCTCGGCTGCGAGCAGCGGCCCGGCGCAGGCTTCGGGCGCGAACTTGCCAACACCGTGGGTGGAGGCCTGCGCGCGGTGTGCCGTGCCGAAGGCATCCATCACGTACACGTCGCACAGGGCCGCCATACGTTTGGCCAGCGTCTCGTCGTCCTTCTTTTCGCCATCAAGAAAGCGAACGTTCTCGCACAGCACGACATCACCGGGGTTCGGTGCATCCATCGTCAGCCAGTCCGCGATGAGCGGCACCGGTGCGCCCAAGGCCTGCGACAACCACGTCGCGACCGGCTGCAGGCTGTACTTCGCATCCGGCTGACCCTCGGTGGGCCGCCCCAGATGCGACATCACCATCACCCGGGCGCCGGCGTCGCGGGCGGCCCGTATGGTCGGCAGCGCCGCCTTGAGCCTCGCATCGGAGGTGATGCGATCGCCGTCCAGCGGCACGTTCAGGTCTTCCCGAATCAGGACGCGCTTGTTCGCGAGGTCCAGGTCAGTCATGCGTTTCATGCGGTGCTCCTCGAAGCAGGCCGCCCGCATCCAGCGAGCGGCGGGCGCGGGCAGCTCGTCATGCCAACGCCGGTGATGTGGAACTACAGTGAGTTCGGAGGACTTGCGGTTTCGACGGCGATCAAACGATGTCGCGTCATGCGCCCACGAGCGCCGTGAAACCGGCCGGCTGCCATCCAAGGTCAGCATACGAAGACCGAACCGGACGCGGAGTGCTCCGTGAGCACTCCGCGTGTCTTCGCGACGCCGAGATTGGGCGGCTGCCGATGCCGTGCTTAGGCCTTCGCCAACGCCAATGTGGTGTCGAGCATGCGGTTGCTATAGCCCCACTCGTTGTCATACCACGAGCAGACCTTGATCAGGCCGCCATCGATTTCACGGGTCAGTCCGGCATCGAAGCTGCTGGACGCCGGATCGTGGTTGAAGTCGATGGAGACCAGCGGTGCGTCGTTGTAGTTCAGCACGGCGGACAACGGCCCGGAGGTCGCAGCGTCCTTCATGATCTGGTTGATCTCGTCAGCCGAGGTCGCACGACCCGGCTTGAAGGTCAGGTCAACAATGGACACGTTGATCGTCGGCACACGGATGGCGAAACCATCCAGCTTGCCCTTGAGCTCCGGCATGACCAGGCCCACGGCGGCGGCGGCACCGGTCTTGGTCGGAATCATGGACTGCGTGGCCGAGCGGGCACGGCGCAAATCCGAGTGGTAGACGTCCGTCAGCACCTGATCGTTGGTGAAGGCGTGAATCGTGGTCATCAGACCCGACTCGATGCCCACGGTGTCCTGCAGCGCCTTGGCGACAGGCGCCAGGCAGTTCGTGGTGCAGGAGGCGTTGCTGACGATCTGATCCGAGGCTTCCAGCGTTTCGTGGTTCACGCCGTAGACGATCGTCTTCACATCGGAACCGGCAGGCTGGGAGACCACGACATGCTTGGCACCACCTTCAATATGCGCCATGGCTTTGTCCTTGGTCGCGAAGAAGCCGGTGCATTCCAGCACGACATCCACGCCCAGCTCGCCCCAGGGCAGCTCGGCCGGGTTGCGGTTGGCCAGCACCTTGATCTTGTCGCCATTGACGACCATGTAGTCGCCTTCGACCGTCACGGTGCCCGGGAACTTGCCATGGGCCGTGTCGTACTGGGTCAGATGGGCGTTGGTGTTCGCGTCGCCCAGGTCGTTGATGGCGACAATCTGGATTTCATCGGTGCGGCCAGACTCATACAGCGCACGCAGGACATTGCGGCCGATGCGGCCATAACCATTGATCGCGATCTTCGTTGCCATGTTTCTCTCCTTGGTCGTTCGGTTAGTTCGCCAGGGCGCGCAGGGTCTTCGCCACGCGGTCCGACGTCAGGTCAAAATGCTGGTAGGCGTCTTCGGCAGGTGCCGAGACACCAAAGGTGTCGATGCCGATGACGGCACCGGCCGAACCGGCCCAGCGCCACCAGGTGCCAGTTGCGCCCGCCTCGATCGCCACCCGTGCGGTAATCGCCGCCGGCAGCACCGTGGCGCGGTAGTCATCCGTCTGCCGCAGAAAAGCCTCTTCGCAGGGCATGGATACCACCCGCGTCGGCAGGCCCTCGGCTGTCAGCGTCTGTGCTGCCTCCACCGCCAGCTCGACTTCCGAGCCGGTCGCGATCACCAGTGCGGTTGGATCGGTGGCCGGCTCCCACAGCACATAAGCACCACGGCGGACGGCTGCGAGTTGTTCGGCCGTTCTCGGCTGGTGCTCGACGTTCTGCCGGGTCAACGCCAATGCGCTGGGACCGTCCTGGCGCAGTAATGCGACCTCCCAGGCGACGGCCGTTTCCACGTCATCGCAGGGTCGCCAGACATCGAGATTCGGCATCAAGCGCAGGCTGCCCACATGCTCGACGGGCTGGTGCGTCGGGCCGTCTTCACCCAGACCGATCGAGTCATGGGTGTAGACCAGGATGTTCTGCACATTCATCAACGCGGCCAGACGCACGGCGTTGCGGGCGTAGTCCGAGAACGTCAGGAAGGTGCCGGAAAACGGCACGAAACCGCCATGCAGCCGCAAGCCGTTGCAAATAGCCGTCATGCCAAACTCGCGCACACCGTAGTAGATGTACTGGCCTTTGACGGTCTCCGGAGTGACCGGCTCCACGCCCTTCCAGATCGTGCCGTTGGAGCCGGTCAGGTCTGCCGAGCCGCCAAGCAACTCGGGCATGCCGGGCGCGATGGCGTTGAGCACGGCCTGAGAGGCCTTGCGGGTCGCGTTCTTCTTGCCGCTGGCCTGCACGTCTTCGACCAGGCGCGCGAGCTTGTCCACCAGATCGGCGGGCAGCTCGCCGAGCATCCGTCGCTCGAACTCTGCGGCCAGCGCCGGGTGCTCGGATTGATACGCCGCAAACCGCTCGGCCCAGGCCGCTTCGGCGGCCGCACCCTGCTCGCGACGATCCCAGGCGGCGACGATTTCGTCAGGAATCTCGAACGGTCCGCCCGCCCAGCCCAGCGTCGTGCGGGCTGCGATGACGCCCTCGGCGCCCAGCGCCGCGCCATGTGTGTCGGCTGAACCGGCGTTGGTCGCGCCAAAACCGATGATGGTCTTGCAGCAAATCAGCGTGGGCTTGCCGGTTTCGGCCTTGGCGGCGGCCAGCGCATCGCGCACGGCCTCGGCGTCATGGCCGTCAACATTGCGGATCACATGCCAGCCGTAAGACTCGAACCGCCCCGGCGTGTCATCGCGAAACCAGCCGTCGACCGACCCATCAATCGAAATGCTGTTGTCGTCGTAGATGGCGATCAGCTTGCCCAGGCCCAGCGTCCCGGCCAGCGAACAGACCTCGTGGCTGATGCCCTCCATCAGGCAGCCATCGCCGAGGAACACGTAACTGTGATGATCGACCACGGTGTGACCACCCACGTTGAACTCGGCGGCGAGCAATTGCTCGGCCAGCGCCATGCCCACGCCGTTGGCGATGCCCTGGCCCAGTGGACCGGTGGTCGTTTCCACGCCTGGGGTTTCGGCGTACTCCGGATGACCCGGCGTGCGCGAATGCAGCTGACGGAAGGCCTTGAGATCGTCAATGCCCAGGTCGTAACCGCTTAGGTGCAGCGCTGCATACAGCAGCATCGAACCATGGCCGTTCGACAGCACGAAGCGGTCGCGATCGAACCAGAGCGGGTTGTTGGGGTTGTGCTTAAGCACATCACGCCAGAGGACTTCTGCGATATCGGCCATGCCCATCGGCATGCCCGGATGTCCTGAGTTGGCGGCCTGAACGGCGTCCATGGCCAAGGCGCGGATGGCGTTGGCACGGAGACGCGGAGACGTGGAGTCAACCATTGAGACGTGGGCCTGAATCGATGTCGGAGCAAAAAGGCCGGTGAAAGACCGGCCTTGCTGCGCAAAATGGGGCGATATTCTGGCCGAGACGCCTGGTCTAGGCAAGGAAACGACCAGTCTGTTATATGCTCGGACCGGAAAAGCAGAGTCGTTCGAACGACCATCCAGCTACGGAAGCTGATTCATATTTCACGGAAGGAGACACCCCATGTTGGACAGCACCCGACTGTCGGCGCGCTGCGCACTCATCGCGCTGGCATGCTTGGCCATCACCGCCTGCTCGAAGTCCCAGCCGGACGAACCCGATGCAGCGGCGGCGCAAAAGGCCCCGGCCTGGGTGGATAGCGCCCGACTGCTCGCCGCCAACGAATCGCCCGGCGAGTGGATGAGCCACGGACGCACCTACGACGAACAGCGCTACTCGCCGCTGAACAAGATCACCGCGGACAATGTCGCCAATCTGGGGCTGGCCTGGCATTACAAGCTGGACGTCGACCGCGGCACCGAGGCCACACCCATTGTCGTCGACGGCGTGATGTACACCACCGGGGCTTACAGCATCGTCTATGCGCTGAATCCGGTGTCGGGCGAACTGCTGTGGAAATACGACCCCGGCGTGGATCGCTCCATCGCGGGACGCGGCTGTTGTGGCGTGGTCAACCGCGGCGTCGCACCCTGGAAGGGCAAGCTCTACCTCGGCGCCTACGATGGCCGCCTGATCGCCATCGACGCCAAGTCGGGACAAGAAGTCTGGTCCGCGCAGACGGTCGATACGACCAAGAACTACACGGTCACCGGCGCGCCACGAATCATCGATGGCAAGGTCATCATCGGCAATGGCGGCGCAGAGCTGGGCGTACGCGGCTATGTTTCAGCCTATGACGCCGAGACCGGCGACATGCTCTGGCGCTGGTACACCGTGCCGGGCGATCCGGACCAGCCGGCCGAGAATGCGGCGATGGAAGCGGCGCAGAAAACCTGGTTTGGCGACGTGTACTACAAGCAGGGCGGCGGCGGCACCGTGTGGGACTCCATGGCCTACGACCCGGAGCTGGACCTGCTCTACCTCGGCACCGGCAATGGCTCGCCGTGGAACATCAAATACCGCTCCGAGGGCAAGGGCGACAACCTCTACCTGTCGTCCATCGTCGCGCTGAAACCTGACACGGGTGAGTATGTCTGGCACTACCAGACCACGCCCGGCGAGACCTGGGACTACACCGCCACGCAGCACATCGTGCTGGCCGACATGGACATCGATGGCCGCAGTCGCAAGGTGTTGATGCAGGCGCCGAAGAACGGCTTCTTTTATGTCATCGATCGCGAGACAGGAGACCTGCTGTCCGCGGAAGCCTTTGTTCCGATCAACTGGGCCAGCGGCGTGGACCCGGAAACCGGCCGGCCGATCAAGACCGGCCTGGGCGACTACAGCGAAACCCCCAAGCTGGTCGTGCCCAGCCCCTACGGCGCGCACAACTGGCAGCCAATGTCGTACAACCCGCAGACCGGCTTGGTCTACATCCCGGCACAGATCACCGGCCACCTGTACGAGGACGAAGGCAAGGTGCCGGCCTATGCATTGAATCTCTGGAACGTCGGCCTCAAACCGATGAAAGTGCCGGAAGATCCCGCCGAACTGGCGGCCGTGGGCGCCCAGTTCTCGGGCAAGCTGCTGGCCTGGGACCCAATAAAGCAAGAGGCCGCGTGGACCGTGGACTACGCATCGCCCTGGAACGGCGGCACCTTGTCCACGGCGGGCAATCTGGTGTTTCAAGGAACAGCCGACGGCCGCACGACCGCCTACGCCGCCGATTCCGGCGAGCTGCTGTGGGAATCGCCTGCCAATACGGGCGTGATCGCCGCACCGATGACCTACACGATCGACGGCGAGCAATACGTCACCTTTATGGCTGGCTGGGGCGGCGTGTTCGCACTGGTCGCCGGCGGTCCGGCCGAAGACATCATCTGGCGCCAGTCGGAATCGCGGGTGCTCACCTTCAAACTCGGCGGCGATGACCAGCTCCCGCCACCGAACAACACTCCCGTCCCGGCCCCGACGCCACCCGAACTCACGGCCAGCGCCGAGCAGGTGGAAGCAGGACGCCAGCTCTACCACGGCGTTTGCGCTGGCTGCCACGGTGGCGCCGCGATCAGCAGCGGCCTGGTGCCGGATCTGCGTTACATGAACCCCGAAACACACGCGCAGTTCGCACCCATCGTGGCTGGCGCCCGAGCCCCCCAGGGCATGCCGTCATTCGCGCATGTGCTGCCACCGGAGCAAATCACCTTGGTCCACCAGTATCTGATCAAGCGCGCCCATGACCTGACCGCGATGCAAGGAACGCCGAGCCAATGAAGCCATGGCCCGCCTGGCTCCTGATCTGCTGCAGCGCGCCGATCGCCGCTCAAACCCTGCAACTTGATCCGCTCATCGTCAGCGGCGAAGCCGAGCCAGCGGCGGCGTCGAGCACCCAGCTTGATGGCACGCCGGCCGCAACCTCCGATGGCCTGAGCCTGGATGCCTGGCTGCAACAAGTGCCGGGCGTCTTCGCGCAGAACCGGTACAACCTGGCCCAGGGCCTGCGGCCGTCGATTCGTGGCTTCGGCGCGCGGGCGGCCTTTGGCGTGCGCGGCATTCAGGTGCTGGTCGACGGCGTCCCGCTGACCCTGCCGGATGGCCAGACCGAGCTGGACGTGCTCGACCTGGAGGCGATCGAACGGGTCGATGTCATCCGCGGCCCCGCCGCCGCGCTGTTCGGCAATGCGGCCGGAGGCGTTATCGCCATCGAGACCACGCCGCCGGGCAATGCCCGCGAGATCGGTGGCCAGGTGACGATCGGCGAACTGGGGCTCCGCCGCTGGCGCGGCACGGCCGGCGGCGGCCTCGGCGACAACACCGCCGCCCGCCTGTCTCTGGGTGAGCAACGCCTGGATGGTGCTCGCGATCACGGCAACAGCCAGGTGCAGCGACTCAATGCCCGCAGCCAGACCACACTCGCCAGCGGCAACCTGCAATTCAACGCCAGCGTGCTGGACGTGACCGCCCAAGATCCTGGCGCGCTCACGCGCGCCCAGGCGGACCAAGACCCCGGCCAGGCCGCCGCGAACAACCTGCGATTCGACGCCGGAGAACGCATCCGTCAGCAGCGCTTCAGCGGTCGCTGGCTGCGCACGACCCGCGAATCTGCCCAGTCATTGCAGGGTTTTGCCGGACAGCGCCTGTTTGAAAACCGGCTTCCCTTCGAGTCCGGCGGACAGGTGAGCTTCGATCGCCGCTTTGGTGGCCTCGGCGGCACGTTGACGGCGACCGCGGCGGGCTGGGACGTCACCAGCGGCATGGATGTCCAACACCAGCGCGACGCACGGCGGCGCTACGACAACCTCGACGGCCTGCGTGGCGCCCAGACCCTCGATCAGATCGAAACCGCGACCGGCGCCGGACTTTATCTGGCTGCGGACCGTCCACTGGGCCCTGCCTGGCGGCTGGACCTCGGCCTGCGGCTGGATCATCTGCGCATCGCCGTGGATGATCAGTTTCTCGGGGACGGTGACGACAGCGGCGATCGAAATTTCGACGCCGCCAGCTGGTCCACACAACTGGCCCGGCAACTCGGTGACAGCCATACCCTGAGCCTGCGCATCGCCAGCGCGTTCGAATCTCCTACCGCCACAGAGCTGGCCAACCCCGATGGCGGCGGCTTCAACCCTGAGCTGGATCCGGCGCGGGCCACATCGGCAGAACTGGGGCTTAGCGGCCTCACCGAGGCGGCCTCTTATAGCGCCGTCATCTACACCACCCGTCTACGCGACGAGCTGGTGCCCTTCGAGCGAGACGACCAGCCCGGCCGCACGTTTTATCGCAACAGCGGCCGCTCGACGCGCAACGGCGTGGAACTGGCCTGGACCCAGACCTGGGCCACCCACTGGTCCACGCAAGCCGGCTACACGCTCAACGACTTCAGCTTTGACGATTACCAGCGCGACGGCACGGACTTCGCCGGCAAGCGCCAGCCTGGCATCCCCCGCCAGCAAGGCTTTCTGACGCTGCGCTGGACCCCAGGCCGGATCACCACCAGCCTGCGTGGCCGGTTTATCGGGGAGCTTTATGCCGACGATGCCAACGCGGTGCGCGTCCCCGGCCATGCCCTGTTTGACCTCGGCGGCTCTGTGTCGCTCGGCGCATCAGGCCGCTGGACGCTGCGCGCAGGCATCAACAACCTCGGCGACATCGACCACGCCGACAATGTCCGCATCAATGCCTTCGGCGGCCGTTACTTCGAGCCCGCGCCCGGCCGGCATGTGTTCGTCGGCTTCAACGGCGAGTTCTGAGCGCCGCCGGCCTGGATCGGGGCGAACTGGCGGTTAGAGAAACAGCACCAGCAGCAGCCCGCCCAGCGCCAGGCGATAGGCCACGAACGGGGCGAAGCCCATGCGATTGATGGCGCCGAGAAACAGGTGAATGCAGGCATAGGCACTCAGGGCGCTGAGTACCGTGCCGCCAAGCAGGGCCGCCCAATCCACCGGGGTGTCCATCTCCAGCAGGTCCAGGGTTTTCAACCCGCCGGCGAGCAGGATCAGCGGGATGGCCAGCAGGAAGGAAAAACGGGCAGCCGCCTCGCGGCCCATGCCGAGCAGGAGTGCGGCAGTCATGGTGATGCCCGAGCGCGAGGTGCCGGGTATCAGCGCCAGCGCCTGCGCCAGCCCAATCCATAGCCCGTCCATCCAGCGCATGTCGCCGGTGTCACGTTCGCCGCGCTGGCGATCCGCCCACCACAGCAGCAAACCGAAGCCGATGGTGGTCGCGGCGATGACCAGCGGGCTGCGCAGGTACACCTCGATCCAGTCCTTGAACAGCAACCCGGCCAGACCGGCCGGGATCGTGCCGAGCACGACGAGCAGACCCAGCCGTGCCTCCGGGTTCATGCCGCCGCCGCGCGCCCAGCTGAACGTGCCTCCGGTCACCGACCACACATCGCGCCGGAAGTAAGCGAGCACGGCGATCAGCGAACCGACATGCACGGCCACATCGAAGGCCAGGCCCTGGTCCTGCCAACCCAGCAGCACCGGCACGAGGATCAGATGTGCGGAACTCGAGATCGGCAGGAACTCGGTGATGCCCTGCACCAGCGCGAGCAAAATGATCTGCAGCCACGTCATACTGCAGAGCCTGTCATCCGTCGAAGCATCAACTCACTCCCGTGAATCAGAAAGTCGAAAACGTGCCGGTGGCGCTGATCACCGGCGCAGCCAAGCGGCTCGGAGCGACCATCGCCGCGCAGCTGCATAAGAGGGGATATCGGGTCATTGTCCACTATGGGCGCTCGTCGAAGGAAGCCGAGCAGCAGGTCGCCGGGTTCAACGCCCAGCGCGCTGATTCCGCCCTGGCCATGCAAGCCGATGTCGCCGACGTGGCCGCGCTGGAGACCATGGTCGCTCAGGCTGCCGCACGGTGGGGACGCCTGGACCTGCTGGTCAACAATGCGTCCACGTTCTACCCCACGCCGCTCGGCAGCCTGGCCGAATCGGCCTTTGATGACCTGGTTGCCACCAATCTCAAGGCACCGTTGTTTCTGATCCAGGCGGCCCGGCCGCATCTGGCCCGCAGCAGAGGCAGCGTCGTCAATATCATCGACATCCATGCCCGCCGCCCGCTAAAGAACTACTCGGCGTATTGCGCTGCGAAGGCGGGACTGGACGCCATCACCCGCTCGCTGGCGGTCGAACTCGCGCCGGACGTGCGCGTCAACGGCGTCGCCCCCGGCGCGATTCTTCCGCATCCGGACTTCGTCGGAGACCTCGACGCCTGGGAGCGCGAAACCGCCGCACCGGTGCCGATGGCCCGCACCGGACAACCGCAGGACATCGCCCATACCGTGGCCTTTCTCGCCAGCGACGAAGCGGCTTATGTCACGGGGCAGATCATCGCGGTGGACGGCGGAAAATCCCGCGCCTGAGGCGACTCAGCGACGCAGGGAAACGCTCTGGCCGCACACACCTACGGGCGGCTCACGGTGAACTCCACCAGCGACTCCCCCAGTGTGACGCCGCCCGGCCCGAAGCTGCGCTCCGCCATCTCCACGCGGCCGTCGGCGAACCAGCACAGTGCCGTGCTGGCGCGGGTGCCGTACTGGTCGCCCTGAATGAACATGGGTGACAGAAAGCGTTCCAGTTCGATGCCGACGCCGGTGTCTGGTAGAGCGGCATCCGCCGCGGGCGCGGTCTGCCCCATCATGTCCAGCAGAGCTGTGGCGCCTTCGTTGGACTGAACAAGCTGATCCAGCGCGTCGCGAGCCCGTTGCACCTTGGGCCAGGGCGAATCCAAGGCGCCGTTGGACAGGGCATGCGCGCCGGGTTCGATCTGGTGCAGGCCGGCCGCCTCCCGGTTCGCGAGGAAACAGAAGTTCTGGCCATCGAACATCAGCAGACTAAAGCCCGCATATCGATCCAGATCGACTTGCTCGGCATAAAGCTCCGGCGACTGGTCGCTGCGCAGAAATCCGGCCACCAAATCACCGCGTGACGGTGCCCCATCCGGGGTTTGCTGCATTTCCCGATAGTTCGTGAGCGCGGCAAAGCGTCCTCGGCGCGACGCGCCCAACCATGTGCCGCCGGCGCGCAGGTCCCGCCCGCCGAGAATGTCCGGCGCGTCATCCCACCACGCCATGCCGGCCGCAGGGCGGTCATGAAATTCATCCCGGTTGGCGGCCACGACCAAAGGGCAGGCCTGGTCTGGTTGCCAGGCGAAAGCGATCAGGCACATGGCCTCGTCCAAAACGTTTCGGCGCGCAAGCATTCGAACCGGGCGGGTGGATGTCAACTGCGGCGCCCTCATCGCCCATGATCGAAACGGGTAAAGTGCCGATATGGCCGACCACGACATCACTGACGAGACCCGGCTCGCCGCCGTTCAGGACTGGGAGCGACAATCGCCCAGCGTGGGCATTCGCGGCCTTGGGCAAACCAGTGGTCGCGTGGCGCATTTCTTCCGCGGCGCGGTTCCGGTGAGCCTGATCGAGATGGCGCTGAACTCCGCCAACGACCTCGCCCTGCGCAGCACCTCGACGTCCACACTGCTGCGTTGGGCGAAACTGGATTCGGTGGACAGCCTGCGAACTGCGCCGCTTGCGACGGGCGACACGCTCAGCCGCCGAGTGCAGCGCGAATCAATGGCAGCGGCCGCGACCCTGGGGGCGACCACGGGCCTCGGCGGCGCCGCATTGATGGCGGTGGATATTCCTGCGCTGATCACCCTGTGCTTGCGCACCATTCACCGCACAGGACTGTCCTATGGCATGCCCCTGGAAGGCGAAGCTGGCCGCATGCTGGCCATCGGCCTGTTCGCCCTCGCCTCGTCGAACACCGCCGACGAAAAACGCGCGGCGATGGAAACCTTGTCGCGCACGGCCCCTGGCGAGCCGATGGCCAGCCTGCTGGAATCGGCCTGGCGCGAAGGCGTGGAACGCGCATCCGAACGCGAGCTGACCAAACAGGCGGTGACGTTCTCGATCTCCAACCTGGGCCGGCAGCTCGGCTGGAATCTGGCGAAGCGCAAGTCTGCGGCCGCCATCCCGGTGCTCGGGGCGGTCGTCGGCGGCTCGGTGAACGCCTGGACGGTCTACGACCTGGCGCGCACGACCCGATTCGCGTTTCTGGCCTGGCGGCTCGGCCATTGGGGGCCCCAGCGTGCACTGACGCAGGCGAGCACCCAGGCCTTGGCGAACCCGGCCACGGACAGCTATCCGGAACGCTGAACAGGCGCGTCCTGCTTGCGCCGCCGCGGCCCAAGGCGCAGGATTTCCCAACAATCGCAGCTCGCGCACCGGTCTTGCCTGGCAAGCATCACGATCCGCCCGGATCGGCGACGAGCTGCTCATAAATCAACAAGAACGGCCATCCGGGAGGAGAAACATGCGCCGCATGACGCCGCTAGACGCTGCTTGGCTCACCGTGGATTCACGCGACACACCGATGCACGTCGCCACGCTGGCGATCCTGTCGAAACCCAAGAATGCGGCACCCAGCTATCTACAGGATCTGGTCGACGAATTTCAGGGCGCACGCAGCTTTGTGCCCCCGTGGAACCTACGCATCCGCCAGTCCGCGCTGAAAAACGTGCTTCCGGTCGTTGAGGAAATTCACGACATCGACATGGAGTATCACGTTCGTCACTCCGCGCTGCCCAAACCCGGGGGCGAACGCGAGCTCGGGGTGCTGGTCTCGCGGCTGCATGCGCATCAGCTCGATCTGTCACGCCCGCTGTGGGAGTGCCACATCATCGAAGGCCTGGAGAACGACCGATTCGCGATCTACATCAAGATGCACCATGCCCTGGTCGATGGCGTCGCCGGGGTACGCATCATGCAGCGGTCGTTTTCGGAGAGCTCGCGCGAGCGCAACATGGGCCCGCCGTGGACGCGCCGCGCCGCCACCGAACCCAAGCGTGAACACCAGGCCGATGCCGCGCTAAGCCCGACCGGCTGGGCATCGGCGGCCCTGACCAGCACACGCTCCAAGGCACGCAGCGCCGCGGGGCTCGGCAAGACCGTGGCCCACATGATCAGCGCCGCCGGCAACCGCGAAAACGCGCTGACCTCACCCTACGATTCGCCGAAGTCGGTGCTGAACAAGCGCATTTCGCCCCCGCGACGTTTTGGCACCCAACAATATGAACTCGAACGCCTGAAGAAGATCTGTCAGGCGGCCAATGTCACGCTCAACGACGTGGTGCTGTGCATCTGCGGCGCTGCGCTGCGTCGCTTCCTGCTGGAATCGAACGCCCTGCCCGACAAGCCACTGACGGCCGGCATACCGGTGTCGGTGCGGCCGGCGGGCGACATGCAGGTCGGCACCGCGATCAGCTTCATCCTGTCCACGCTGGGCACGGATATCGCCGACCCGTTGCTCCGGCTTCAGGCTATCCACGCTTCCACCAGCAAGGCCAAGAACGAACTGCAGGCCCTGACCCGCAAGCAGATCGACGGCTACACGCTGATGCTCATGGGGCCGTTCATCGGCTCGCTGGTCACCGGCCTCGGCGGTCGCACCCGGCCGGTGTTCAACATCACGATTTCCAACGTGCCCGGCCCGCAGAAACCGCTTTTCTTCAATGGTGCTCGGGTGGACGGGGTGTACCCGGTGTCACTGGTCACGCATGGTCAGGCGCTGAACATCACCTGCCTGTCCTATGCCGGCAAGCTCAACTTCGGGTTCACCGCGGCGCGCGACACGTTGCCCCATATGCAGCGCCTGTCGGTGTACACCGGCGAGGCACTGGATGAGCTGGAAACCCTGTTACTCGCCAAGGCGCCCACAAAAACGGGGACCTCGCGCAGGCAGAAAGCCGGATAAACAAAGAGGGCGCCATTGGCGCCCTCTTCATATCCAACCGGTGCGTTGGCCTATTTTCCGTAGGCTGCCCGGTAGGCAAAGAAGCCGCCGCCGGAACAGGCATCCGCGTCTTCGTAGCTGTCATCCACCACGTTGTCGATCCAGTCGACCAGCAAGTCGTAGCCTTCGGTGTGCACGACACTCCGGGCCAGCGGCGGCATGCGGGCCGCGATGGTGGTCGCATCGGGACCGACGCGATACGGGACGATCGAATCGGAGGCATCGCCAGGATGGATGTCGTAGGCGCGGCCACCACGGCCTTCGGTCCCGGTGGCCGTCGGCCCCTTGCAGATGCCGTACACGCCATTCACCTCCCGGTGCCAATCGAGGTACATGCCGGTGTTCGAGGCCTGTCCCTGAGGGTTATGGCAGTGCGCGCAATTGACCTCCAGGTAGGCGCGGGCACGCGCCTCAACATCCTCCGGCGAGCCGGCGGCATAGCCTGAATCCCCCGGCACGTTGAAGATCGGTAAATGCTCGACCGCGGTGGCGACATGGGTTTCGGCATCCACGGTCAGATCCTCCGGACAGTTGTCCATGTAGCCGTTCTGGCACCAGTAGGCGACCTGGTTGAAGCCGGCAACGGCATGATGCGCCTGCCCCGAATCGATCGGCGATTCGCTCTCGTACACCCGGTTCAGGTTCCGTGGCTTCGGCCCGATGGGCGCCGTGCCGGTTTCCACATCATTGTTGCTGTGACAGGTAATGCACTGGCTGCCGTTCGGGAACAGGTACTCCTGCGTGGAACCCGTGTGCCGCACGCCGCTGTCGACGTCGGTGTAATCCCAGGAGGCCGCCGTGCTGCCACCTTCCAGCGCGAGATGCGCCGACCAGTGACCATCCTGCTGCGTCCAGATGTACTCCAGCCCATCCCAGTAGGCGTGACCGTCGTTGCGGACTCGCTTGATCAACAGCCGAGTCTCGGCGGGCGTTTCGGTTCCCGCGGTTTCATCCACGAAGGCGAAGGTTTTGGCGATAATCGTCCCGACCGGGAACATGATCGCTGTGTTCACGCCATCGGCGGTATCCCGGTAACGCGCTTTCTGGCCATCCGGCAGGAACAGCACCCGGTGCTTGGTCGAATAGTCGGTGAACAGCTTGCTGTTCAGCACATATGGAATCCCGCGGCCGTTCGGCGCACTGCGAGGATCCTCGGGGTCAGCAAACAGGTGATACTGATCCAGCGACGGGCAGTTCACCGCATAGGCAGCGGCATTGATCTGGCCGCTGCCGACGGATGCGCCGCAGAGGCGGGCGATCTCTTCCGCGGTCGGCGCCGGGTCCACCGAGCCGGATGGCTCGAACGGCGGAATCACCACGGCGTCGAGATGCTCCATGGCCTTGCCGTATTGGGTCGGGCAATCGTGCGGGGTCATGTCGAAATCCGACGGGAAGTTGGCCACGCCCCCGAGAATCTCCTGAATGCCGGCGACACTCAGCAGATTGCCGATATCACCACCGAGCAGCAGGAACACGGCTTCGAGTCCGTCGAGGCCATGGAAGTTGGCGTAGGTCAGGCTGTCGTCGGAAAAACTGTTGTCCGCCGCGATGCAGGACGACCACCAATCCGGCAGGATGCGCTCGCCTTGGTCATCGAACTTGTAGGCGTTGTAGCGACACGCCGGATTCGGGTACTGGTTGCCGGAAATCGGCTTGCCCTGCTCGTCTTGCGGGATGGGATCGCCATTGGCGTCCACCGGATACGGGCATTCCGGATCGTAGTCATCCAGATAGCCGTCCCAGACGATGTGGGCACCGGCATAGCGACCACCACCGGCCAGATTCTTCAGGCCGATCAACATCGGGAACACCGATGTGATCTGGTCCCCTCCGCTGGAAATGATCGCCTGCAGATCGGGCAGCGGCAGGCTGTTGCCGTTGTTCTCGAAGGTATTGCCGTAGATGTTGACCGTCTCGCTATACATGTCCAGACGGCGGTCACCGGGCTCGCCCAGCACTTCGTAGCTGGTGTGGACGATGCCGGCGGTATCGTGATCGGTGATCGTGTTGTTGAAGATTTCGATCTTGTCGTAGCCCAGGGTCATCAAACCGATGCCCTGCGGAACATCCGATACCAGTGTTCCGGGTTCAGCGAAGTTGTAGACGTTGTTGTTCCGCGCCACGTTGCCGTGCACGCGTGTGGCCTTGCCGTAGCGGGTGATGCCGTCCAGGTCGTAGACCAGGAAGCCGGCGGTGTTGCACTCGGCAAGGTTGTCGATGAACTCGCCGCTGCGCACGTTCTCGATCTCGAACGCGAACACGTTATAGGCGGCGCGCGAGTTCTGGATGATCGCGTTGTCGGTCTGGCCGACATAAATGCCGGCATCCGAGGCGCCGATCGACTCGGCGTGGTCTACGAGGATGTTCTCGGATTCGACCGGATATACGCCGTAGCGGCCGGCCGCGACGCTGACCTGGTAATCCGGTGACGCCGCGAACTCGTTACGTGGTGGCTCGGTGCACGCGATATGAATCTTGTCGGCGTAATTGTCTGCGGTGATCAGATCCTCGTCGTCGGTATGGAAACCGCTGGACCACATCGTACGCACATGGCTTAGCGTGCCGTGGTTCACGCCCTTGAGCTTGATGCCATCGCCGGGCGTATCCAGCACGGTCAGGTCCTTGACCGTAATGCCACGCACATTGCTCGCGAGAATCCCTTCCTGCGATGTGCTGTTCTTGAACGAGAGGATGGTCTCATCCATGCCGCAGCCCTTGACCAGCACGTTCTCGGTGTTGGCCAGCGACAGGCCGGTTTCGAGCTCGTAGTAGCCGCAATCGAACTGGATCGTGTCCTTCGGGCGTGCCTGCACCATCGCGCTGGCCATCTGTCCTGTGGCGTCCGGCCCGAGCTCGATGAAGAACACGCGGCCGTCGGCATCGCCCGCTCCGTCGGATGGTGGGTTGCTGGTGCCGCAGGCGGTCAGGCTGATAACCACTGCGAATAACACCGTGATTGGCCGGAACGGATTGGTCATGCTTCTTTCCATTTGGAGGCAGGCGGTGGACGACGCGCAGGCGCGATCCAATCGATTTAACACGGACTTAACGTTACACCCGCCACCGGGCCTTCCGGCTAGTAAATTTGGCTCAAGTCCATATGGGACCTGTATGCGGCGACGCTCGGTCGGCCGCCGCCGCCCATAAAAAAGGGGCGCTTGAATGCGCCCCTTCTGGTTTCTGTGGTCCTCCGCCTAGTTCAGGGCGAAAGCACCACCACTATCGCAAGCATCAGCATTGGCGTAGCTGTCGTCCACTACGGTATCGATCCACTGGGTCAGCAGGGCGTGGGCCTCGATATGCACCACGCTGCGCGCGATCGGCGGCATCCGCGCGGCGATGGTGTCCGCCTCTGGACCAATGCGATAGGGCACGATGGAGTCCGATGCATCACCCGGATGGATGTCGACCGACCGGCCACCCCGGCCTTCCGTCCCGGTGGCCGTCGGTCCTTTGCAGATGCCGTACACACCATCGACCGGACGCGCCCAGTCCACATAAAAGCCGGTATTCGACGCCTGCCCCTGTGCGTTGTGGCAATGAGCGCAGTTCACCTCGATATAGGCACGTGCACGCGCCTCGATATCTTCGTTGGACCCTGCGGCGAAGCCGGCGTCGCCGGGCACGTTGTAAATCGGCAGATGCTCCACGCCGCCGGCGACCTGGGTAGATGAATCGACCGCCAAAGGCTCCGGACAGTTCGTCATAAACCCGTTGTCGCACCAGTAGGCCAGCTGATTGACGCCATGCACCGGATGTTGCTGCTGACCGGAGGGCATTAGCGAGTCGGTCCGGTAGGCCCGGTTGAGATTGCGCGGCTTCGGCCCAATCGGCGCGGCGCCGGTCTCGACATCATTGTTCCCGTGGCAGGTGATGCATTGGTTGGCGTTCGGGAACAGGTAGTTGTCGGTCGACCCGGTATGGCGCACGCCGCTGTCCACGTCGGTGTAGTCCCAGCTCACCGACGCCGATCCGCCACCCAGCTTCAGCTCGGCGACGCGCTGGCCGTCGACCTCGGTCCAGATGTACTCCAGACCATCCCAGTAGACCTGACCATCACTGCGCTGCCGCTTAATGATCAGCCGTGTTTCGGCCGCGGTTTCGGTACCGGCCGTTTCATCGGCGAATGCAAACGTCTTCGCGATGATGGTGCCCACAGGGAACCGGATCGTCGCATTGACGCCATCGTCGGTGTCGCGGTACTGCGCGGCCATGCCATCCGGGATATAGGCGACGCGGTACTTGGTGGAGTAATCCGTGAACAACTTGCTGTTCAGCGTGAACGGCAGGCCCCGCCCGTTCGGCAGGCTCATCGGATCATCCGCATCGCTGAACAGGTGGTACTGGTCCAGCGTCGGGCAGTTCACTTTGAAGGCCGCAGCGTTGATCTGACCGACGGCGACTTCCGCGCCGCAAAGGCGCGCGACCTCTTCCGCGGTGGGCGCCGGGTCGATCACGCCGGATGGCACGAACGGTGGGATGACCACCGGCGGCAATGGCGCCAGGTTGCTGCCGTAGCTGGTCGGGCCATCGTGCGGCGCCATGTCGAAGGTCGAGGGAAAGTCCTGCGCGCTGGCAGCGACTTCCTGCAGCGTCGCGGGGTCCAGCAGCGCCGCGGGGTCGCCACCGGCCACGATGAACGCGGCTTCCAGCCCTTCGGTGCCGTGGAAGTTCGCGAAGGTCAGGCTGTCGTCGGCAAAATTGTTATTGCTGTCAATGCAGGAGAACCACCAGCTTGGCGTGATGCGGTTGCCATCACCATCAAACTTGTAGGCGTTGTACCGGCAGTCCGGGTTGGGATACTGGTTGCCCTGAATCGGCCGACCTTCGGCATCTTGCGGAATAGGCTGGCCAGCGCCGTCCGTCGGGTAGGGACAATCGGCGTCCAGCTCGTCCATGTAGCCATCCCAGACGATATGCGCGCCCCGGTAGCTTTCACCGCCGGCCGCGTTCTTGAGCCCCACCAGCGTGGGGAAGGCCGAGGTGATCTGGTCCCCACCGGTCGCCGCGATGGTTGCGACATCCGCCGGCGGCAGGTTGTTGCCGTTGTTGACGAAGCTGTTGTTGTAGACATGCATGCCCTCGGTATACATGTCGAGCCGCCGGTCGCCAGGCACCCCCATCAACTCGTAGCTGGTGTGCACGATGCCGGCGGTATCGTTGTTCTGGAACAGGTTGTCGAAGATTTCGAGCTTGTCGTAGGCCAGCGTGATCATGCCAACACCACGCGGCACATTGGAGACCAGCGTGCCCGGCTCCGCGAAGTTGTAGGTGTTGTTGTTGATCGCCGTATTGCGATACATCCGCGTGGCCTTGCCGTAGCGGGTCAGGCCGTCGAGATCGTAGACCAGGAAGCCACCGGTGTTGCACTCCGACAGGTTGTCGACGTACTCGCCGCCTCGCACGTTCTCGATTTCGAAACCGAAAACGTTATAGGCCGCACGCGAGTTGCGAATGATCGTGTTGTCGGTTTGGCCGACATAAATGCCGGCGTCCGAGGCGCCAATCGATTCCGTGAATTCGACCAGAATGTTCTCGGATTCCACCGGGTAGATGCCGTAGCGGCCCGAGGCCACGGATACCCGGTAACCGGGTTCGCCCGCGCCGATGTCCTGGCTGCCGTCGGCCGACCGCTGCGGATTCACACAGGCGACGTTGAGCTTATCCGCATAGTTGTCTGCCGTGATGGTGTCCTCGTCTTCGGACAGCCGGCCGCTGGACCACATGGCCCGCACGCGGGTCAGCGTGCCGTGATTCACGCCTTTGAGCTTGAATGCGTCGCCTGGCGGGTCGAGTACGGTGAGATCCTCGACCGTCAACCCGCGCACATTGATCGCGAGAAAACCTTCCTGCGCCTGGCTGTTCTTGAAGGACAGCACCGTCTCATCACGCCCGCAGCCTTTCACGAGCACGTCTTCGGTGTTGGTGAGCTGAAAGCCCGTGTCCAGTTCGAAGTATCCGCAATCGAACTCGATGACGTCCTTCGGACGCGCCTGGACCATGGCCGCAACCATGTCGCTGGTCGCCTCCGGCCCGGGGGAGATGATGAATGTCCGGCCCACGGTGTCGGAGACATCCTCCCCACCGCCGCCGCCAAGCGGCTGTTCGCTCGTACCGCAGCCGACCAAAACGCCGGCCAATAGCAACCCCACCGCAGCGTGTATGCGCTGTCTCATCAGCTTGTCCTCCAGTCTCGCACCAAGATATTGAGTGTCGGCTGGTCTGCGCCCGCCGCCTCGTTTCGAATAGGATGCCTGATGCCCGCCGTCCCTGCCCGCGCAGGCCACCCTTGCCTACGGTGTGCCGGCCTCCATGGCGGGCAACCGCTCGTTCAGCCAACGTCCGATATCGGCAATCTGTTCCGGGCTTACCTGATGCTCCATGGGGTAAGTCCGCCAATCCACGCGATAGCCCGCCTCTAGCAGCCGGTCCTTCGACGCGGAGCCAAACTCCGGCGACACCACGCCATCGAAGCTGCCATGCATCATCAGAATCGGCAGATCGCGGTTCGCGGCGTGGGCGTGGTCCGCCAACCGGTCCCGCAATGGCAGGTAGGTCGACAGGGCCAGCAATCCGGCCAGCCGCACGGGGTATCCCAGGGCCGTGTGCAAAGCCACCGCGCCGCCTTGCGAGAACCCCGCCACGACCACCCGATCGGGCGCGATGCCTTCGTCACGGAGTTCGGCGATCAACCCCTCGATCCGGCGCGCCGATGCGGCGATACCGTCTGCGTCTTCCCGGCCTTCGGCGGTGAGCGACTTGATGTCATACCAAGCCCGCATCGCCATCCCCATATTAAGCGTCACCGGTCTGACCGGCGCATGCGGGAAGATGAAACGCACCGAATGCCCGACCGGTAGCCCGAGCATCGGGATGATGGGCACAAAATCATTCCCGTCGGCGCCGAGACCATGCATCCAGATCACGCAGGCATCAGCCTTTGAATCCGGTTCGAGTACAACGGCGTCGTCCATGGTCTTTGGCATTGATCAAGGTTCGTTAGACTGGCCGCTCATTGTTGACCGGCCATCGGAGGCCGACAAGCACATGCGTCTGTTCACCCTGCTGTTGGGCGCTGCCCTGATGAGCGCCTGTGGCCAGATGGGGCCACTCGTGCGCCCGGGCGAAGACCCAAACCGGGTGTCGCACGAAAACCCGGTCGACGCCAGCGAGCCTGCCGCCGTCGATGCAACCGAGGCCGAGACCGGTCCGTCGCCTTGATCACGGCTCACCCTGATAACGGCCGGTCGCAACGCCCCGGACAATGAACGTGGCGCAGCTCGGCCTGCCGCTGACCCTGGCCGTCTTTGTCGCGGCGGCGATCGCGGTGCTGTTCGCCGGCCTCGCCCTGACCGCACGCGCCGAGCGGCTGGCCGCAGTCACCGGACTCGGGCAAGCGGTGCTCGGTGCGGTATTTCTCGGTGCCGCGACATCGTTGTCGGGCACGGTGACCTCAGTCTCGGCCGCCTGGGCCGGCGAGGCCGAGATTGCCTATGGCAATGCCATTGGCGGCATCGCGGCACAGACGACGTTCCTGGTGATCGCCGATTTCGTCTATCGGGAGGTCAACCTGGAACACGCGGCGGCCTCAGAGGCCAACCTGCTGCAGGGCGTGTTGCTGGTGGTGCTGCTCGGCCTGGCGCAGGTGGCGATGTTCGGCCCGGGCTGGACCCTGTGGGGGGTGGATATGGCCTCGTTCGCGCTCGTGGCCATGTACATCTTCGGGGTGCGCCTGATTGCCCGCGCCCACCAGCAACCGATGTGGCGCCCGAAACAGACTCAGCACACGGCTGCCGAAGACAGCGACGCGCCCGCCAAACCGGAGTCCGGCGAACTGACGCGCCTCTGGCTGAGTTTCGGCGTGCTCGCGCTCATCGTCTCGATTGCAGGCTGGGCCATCGCCGAGACCGGCGTGGCGCTGGCCGAGCGCACCGGCATTAGCAAGACGCTGGTCGGCAACGTGATGACCTCCGTGGTCACCTCCATGCCCGAACTGGTGGTCGCGATTGCCGCGGTCCGCCGCGGGGCACTGACGCTTGCGGTCGGCGACATCCTCGGCGGCAATGGTTTTGATGTGCTGTTTCTGGTGCTGTCCGATATCGCCTATCGCGCCGGCTCGATCCATGTGGCCGTGTCGGATAAACAGGCCTTGTGGCTGTCACTAAGCGTGCTGATGGTGGGCGTCACCCTGCTGGGCCTGCTGCGCCGACAACGTCACGGCCTTGGCAACGTCGGCTTCGAGGGCGTGCTGGTACTGGGCCTATACGCCACCGGCATCGTCTTGATCGTGCTGGGCTGAACAGCTGGCTCCGGATCAGCGAGAGCGGGCCGTCGCGTCGCTATACTCCGCGCTTCACCCAAAACCTTGCGCGCCCATGGACTCGGTCGTCGCTGCCTCCAACGCCCCGTCATTGGACCGGCTGATACACCCCCTGCGTGGCTGGCCCGCAGCCTTGTTGTGGATCGCCTTGAGCGGCTCCGCACACGCCGCCGAGCACGACGCACGCACCGGGTGGTTGCCGGCAGAACCGGTGGTCAAGCCCTTGATGGCGGCGACCAGCGAGGCGGTGAACGAGCTGTCATTCTCCCGTTTTCGACGCGACGGAACCGAGGTGACCCTGGGCAACGGCAAGCTCGGGCTGGAGTTCGGCTTCTACGGTTGGCAGCACGAACAATCGATCACCCAGATCGGGCTCATGGCGTCCACGCAATCGCAGTTCAACATGAGCACGTCGTCGGACGTGCTGGTGAACACGGACTACTTTCTCGCAATCCCCCTGCTCTGGCGGGGCGGGCCGTGGGAGATCCGCATGCGGCTGCTGCATCAGAGCTCACATCTGGGCGATGAGTTTCTGCTGAGCGGCAACGCGCCGGAGCGCAAGAACCTGTCCTACGAGGCGCTGGACCTGCTCGCCGCCTACCACCCGGCGCCGGGCTGGCGCCTCTATGTGACCGGCGGCTACATCATCGCCTCAGACCTCGACGAGATCGGTAACGTCGGCGGTGGCGGCGGCGTGGAGTACCTCAGCCCCAACCCCGTCTGGGGCAGGGCGCACTGGGTCACGGCTTTTAACACCAACGCGACCGAGGCCTTCGAGTCCGACATGCAGGTGCGGTTGATCAGCGGTCTGCGCATCGCGTCGGACACGGTGGCCGGCAATGCATTGACCATTGCCGCGCAGGGCTTCACCGGCCCGATCCCGTTTGGCCAGTTCTTCAGTGATAGCGCCACGTACTACGGATTCGCGCTGTTTTTCGAGCGGTTCTGAAGCCAGGATTTCTTTAGACTAGACGACCGCCTGCCGGCAGCGCCGCGCTCGTCCCGCCCTCAATCCGGATACCCCGACGTGGACCATTTCAACCTCAACGATGGCGTGCTGCACGCCGAATCCGTACCTGTCCCCGCCATTGTCGCGGCGCACGGGACGCCCTGCTACATCTATTCGCGAGCAACACTGACCCGGCATTTCCAGGTGTTCGACGATGCGTTGGCGGGCCTGGAGCATCTGGTGTGCTACGCGGTGAAGGCGAACAGCAACCTGGGCGTGCTCAATGTACTGGCCCGGCTCGGCTCCGGTTTCGACATCGTCTCGATGGGCGAACTTGAGCGCGTGCTGGCAGCCGGCGGCGACGCGGCGAAGACGGTGTTTTCCGGCGTGGGCAAAACCGCCGCGGAGATGGAACGAGCGCTGGAAGTCGGTATCAAGTGCTTCAACGTCGAATCGCTGTCCGAACTCGAACGGCTCAACACTGTGGCCGCCGCAAACGGCACGCGAGCCCCGGTCTCCCTGCGCATCAATCCGGATGTGGACGCCGGCACCCATCCCTACATTGCCACCGGGCTCAAGGACAACAAGTTCGGCATCGACATCAACGATGCGGACCGAGCCTTTGACCGCGCCCGTGACCTGCCCGCGCTGGACATCTTCGGGCTGGACTGCCACATCGGTTCACAGCTGACGACGCTGCCGCCCTTCATCGACGCGCTGGACCGGCTGCTCATCCTGATAGATCACCTGGCCGACCGCGGCATCACCATTCGCCATCTTGATCTGGGTGGCGGGCTGGGTATTCGCTACCAGGCCGAGGAGCCCCCGCTTCCGCACGACTACGCCACGGCGATCCGCGACAAACTGGCGGACCGAGGCCTCGAGATTCTGATCGAACCGGGCCGCGCCATCGCCGGCAACGCGGGCATTCTCGTGACCCGCGTGGAATACCTGAAGCAGCAGCCGGAAAAGCGCTTCGCGGTCGTCGATGCGGCTATGAACGATCTGCTACGCCCGACCCTCTACAACGCCTGGCAGAACATCGTGCCAGTGCAGCCACGTGATGATGCCGACATGCACCGCTACGACGTGGTCGGCCCGGTTTGCGAATCCGGCGACTGGCTGGGCCGCGATCGCGATCTCGCAATCCTGCCGGGCGATCTGCTCGCCGTACGATCGGCCGGCGCCTACGGATTCACCATGAGCAGCAACTACAACTCCAGGCCACGCGTCGCGGAAATCATGGTCGATGGCGACACCACGCATCTGGTCCGAGCCCGCGAGACACTGACTGACCTCTGGCGCGGTGAACAGGTGCTACCGGCATGAGCGCCGACAACACGCTTTACCTGCTCGACGGCTCCAGCTGGCTTTACCGGGCGTTTCACGCCCTGCCGCCGCTGACCAATTCCAGCGGCGAGCCCACCGGCGCCGTGTTCGGCATGGGCAACATGCTGCGCAAGTTGCTGGCCGCCGAAACAGGCGACCACATCGCGGTGATCTTCGACCCGCGGGGCAAGACCTTCCGCCATGCGCTGGATGCCAACTACAAGGCCAACCGCCCGCCCGTACCTCCGGAGCTCGCCGACCAGTTCGAGCCGATCCGCACACTGGTCGATGGCCTGGGCCTGCCAATGCTGCAAATCGACGGCGTGGAAGCCGACGACGTGATCGGCACGCTGGCGAAACAGGCCGAGGCCGCCGGCTGGAAGACGGTCATCGTGACCGGTGACAAGGACATGGCGCAGATCGTCAGCGACCAGGTCTTGCTCTACGACACCATGAAAGACAAGCGCATGGACCCCGTCGGGGTGGTAGAAAAATTCGGCGTCGGCCCCGAACGCATCATCGATCTGCTGGCGCTGATGGGCGATACCTCCGACAACATCCCCGGCGTGCCCAAGGTTGGCCCGAAGACCGCCGCCAAATGGCTCAACGCCCACGGTGATCTGGACAGCATCATCGCCAATGCTGACGCCATCGGCGGCAAGGTCGGCGAATCGCTGCGCGAACACCTCGACCAACTGCCGAAATCGCGAGAACTCGCGACCATACGTTGCGATGTGGAGCTGCCGCTGACCTTTGACGCGCTGACGCGAGGCGAACAGAAAACCGACGTGCTGCGCGAGCTCTACCAGCGCATGGACTTTCACCGCTGGCTGACCGATCTTGACGACCAGGCGCCGCCGCCCGCAGCCGACGCACCGGATGCACCCGCGCAGGTTCAATACCACACGGTGCTGAGCCAGGACGCCCTGGACGCGCTCGTCCAGCGCCTGGAAACCGCCGAACTGATCTGCCTGGATACGGAAACCGATGCGCTGGACGCCATCACTGGCGGCCTGGTCGGCCTGTCCTTCGCCGTGGAGCCCGGCGAGGCCTGGTACGTGCCTGTGGCGCACGACTACATGGGCGCGCCAGATCAGCTTGATCGCCAGCATGTGCTCAACGCGCTGCGTCCGGTGCTGGAGGGCGAGTCGCCATCCAAGGTCGGTCAGCACCTGAAATACGACATCAACGTGCTCGCCCATCACGGCGTGACCGTGCGCGGCGTGGACTACGACACGATGCTGGAGTCCTACCTGCTGGACCCCACCGCGGGTCGTCACGACATGGACTCGCTGGCCGAGCGGGTCCTGAACGTCAAGACCACCAGCTTCACCGACATTGCGGGGAAGGGAAAAAAACAACTCAGCTTCAACCAGATCGACCTGGAGCAGGCCACGCCCTACGCCGCGGAGGACGCGGACATCACGCTGCGCCTCCACCAGCAACTGTGGAAGCGACTGTCGAACGAACCTGGTCAGCGCTCCGTATTCGAATCGCTGGAGATCCCGCTCGTGCAGGTACTCGCGCGGGTGGAACGCCACGGCGTGCTGATCGATGCCGGGCATCTGCGGACCATCACCCACGAGATGGCCGGGCGGATGCGGGAGATGGAGGAATCCGCCTATGCCGCGGCCGGTGGCGAGTTCAATCTGAATTCGCCCGGCCAGCTCAAGGACATCCTGTTCGACCGCCTGGGGTTGCCGGTCAAGCGCAAGACGCCGAAGGGACAGCCGTCCACCGCCGAGGACGTGCTCTCCGAGTTGGCGCAGGAGCATCCGCTACCGCAGATGATTCTGGACTGGCGCGGCTTGGCCAAGCTGCGCTCGACCTACACCGAAAAACTGCCGGAACGCATCAACCCGATCACCGGTCGCGTCCACACCTCGTACCACCAGGCCGTTGCCGCCACGGGCCGCCTGTCCTCCTCCGAACCCAATCTGCAAAACATACCGATCCGCACCAAGGAAGGTCGCCGCATCCGCGAGGCCTTTGTCGCCCCGCCCGGCCACCGGCTGGTCGCGATCGACTATTCGCAGATCGAGTTGCGGCTGATGGCCCATTTCTCGGGCGACGAATCCATGATCGCCGCCTTCGTGAATGGCCGGGACATCCATCGCAACACCGCCGCAGAGGTCTGGGGGCTGGAGCCGGAAGCCGTCACCGACGAACAACGCCGCGCTGCCAAGGCCATCAACTTCGGTCTGATCTACGGCATTTCGGCCTTCGGGCTTGCCCGCAACCTGAACATCGGTCGCGACGAGGCGCAGTCGCACATGAATGCGTTCTTCACCCGCTACCCCGGCGTGAAGGACTACATGGAGCGCTGCAAGGCCGGGGCGAAAGAACAGGGCTATGTGGAGACCCTGGCGGGGCGCCGCCTCTACCTGCCCGACATCGGAGCGCGTAACCAGCAGGCGCGGCAATACGCCGAGCGCACCGCCATCAATGCCCCGCTGCAGGGCACCGCAGCCGACCTGATCAAACAGGCCATGATCGACATCGACCGCTGGCTACAGGGTCAGGATGCGCCCGCGAAGATGATCATGCAGGTGCATGACGAACTGGTCTTCGAAGTGCCCGATGCCCAGGCGCAGACGCTGGCGAAGGCGCTGGCGGAGCGGATGGAGGCCGTCGGCCAAGGGTTGTCTGTCCCACTGATCGCCGAATTTGGAATCGGCGCGAACTGGGATGAAGCACACGGATGAACCGAGGCCGACGAACGGCAAATTAAGACCGATAAACGGCCTTGTCAAAAGTCTATTTTTTTATTTCAAATCAATCACTTAAATAATTTCAAACTTTTTTCGAGCAGAATGAACTTCGGGCCAGGGGGCGGGTCTTATTCCGTGAGCGCTTTCCCCGGCGCTCTCCGCCTCCACTCCCTGGGCGGAAACAAGCGATCGGCTCCCCCAAGCCGAAACCGCTTCCCCGGCGCGGTCGTCCCCGGACCCGTCGGGGATTTTTTTTGCCCGCAGGAAACTCTGCTCTATTCACAGCACCAGGTGCTGCCTAAGAACAGGCGAGGCGCGAGAACCGGCTCCGTCCTGGCGGTGCGGATAAATCGGTACTGCCCAAGGACTGATCAGACAGTCTGCGGCAACAGCAAATCCACCACGGCCAGCTTGGCGGCGTCGATGCCGGTTCCGGTGCGTGCGGACACGCTGAGCACGGTCGCGGCGCCGTCGATCGCGCGGATGACGCCCTGGCGCGCTGATGCGGCGGCGCCCTTCGACAGTTTGTCTGCCTTGTTCAGCAGGATGATGCACGGCAGCGGCCGGGCGGCGCACCAGTTCAGCATCTGCACATCGGTTTCGGTCAGCGGGCGTCGCGAATCCATGATGATCACCAGACCGACAAGCGCGTCGCGATACTGCAGGTAAGCCTCGATCATCCGGTGCCACTCACGTCGCACCGACTCCGGTGCCTTGGCAAAACCATAGCCTGGCAGGTCGACCAGCCGCGCCGTGTCTTCCAACTGAAAGAAATTCAGTAGCTGCGTCCGCCCCGGCGTCTTGCTCGTGCGCGCCAGCGACTTCTGCCGTGTGACCGCGTTGATCACGCTGGACTTGCCCGCATTGGACCGTCCGGCGAAGGCGATCTCCGGCCGATCAGGCTCCGGCGCCTGGCGCAGGGCCGCAGCGGAACACTCGAATTGGGCTCTGGCGAGCAGCCGGCTGGCACTCTCGGTTCTGTCGTCGATCATCGGTACGCTACAATAGGACGATTCCCATGATATGACTTTTCCGGCGCGCTCAGTTCGCCGCCTGCAGGAGCCCATGAACCCATGATCGACGTGTTGCGCACTTCTGCCGCTGCCCTGGCCTTTGCCTTGGCCGGGTCCGCCTTCGCTGCGGAGAACCACCATAGCCTTGCCAAAGGCGATGCAAAAGCCGGAGCCGAAAAGGCCGCGCCCTGCGCCGCCTGCCACGGCCCCGATGGCAATAGCGTGAATCCGGAATGGCCCAAGATCGCCGGCCAATCCGCGAAGTATCTGGAAACGTCGCTGCAGGCCTACAAGGCCGGCGAGCGCCAGAATGCCCTGATGGCCGGCCAGGTGATGAACCTGTCGGACCAGGACATGACGAATCTGGCTGCGCATTTCGCGGCACAAACCCACAAGCCCGGCGCCGGATCGGAAGACTCGATTGAAGTGGCCGAGCCGCTTTATCGCGGTGGTGATGCCGAGCGCAACATCCCCGCCTGCCTGGCCTGCCATGGGCCATCCGGCAAGGGCAACGCCGCTGCGGGCTGGCCGCATATCGGCGGTCAGCACGCCGCTTATCTGGCCACGGCGCTCAAGGCTTATCGCGCCGGGGAACGCAACAGTTCAGCCAACGGTCAGATGATGACCGAGGTGGCGCAAGAACTGACGGACGCCGAAATCGAAGCGCTCGCTGGCTACGTCGCCGGGCTCCAATAAGTTCCAAGGGTTTTAAGACCATGCTGAAGCAACGCTTACTGGCGAGCGCTATCGCGCTTGTGTCGATCGCCACCCTGCCGCTTGCGTGTAGCGCGCAGGATGGTCCGCTGCGCTATCACGAGGGCCAGCACTACAAGGCCGTCCCGCAACCGGAGTCGCTTGGCGACGCCGACACCGTGCAGGTTGCGGAGGTGTTCTGGTATGGATGCAGCCACTGCAACCACTTCGATCCCGTCATTCACAAGTGGGAGCAGGATCTGCCGGCCGACGTGGAATTCATCCGGATTCCGACCTCGCTAGGCCGCAAGCAGGCGCTGGACCACTCGCGCGCCTACTACACTGCCGAGGCGCTCGGGGTACTGGACAAGGTGCACCCCGCGCTGTTCCAGGCTATCCACAAGGACGGCAAGAGCCTCTACTCCAAGGACCAGATTGCGGAGGTCTTTGAGGAACAGGGTGTGGATCGCGAGAAGTTCGATGCCACGTTCAACAGCTTTGCGGTTGAGAACAAAGTGCGCCGTGCGGAAAAGCTGGTTCGCCAGTTCGGCATCACCGGCGTGCCGGCGCTCGTGATCAACGGGCAATACACGACCAGCGGCCGCTACGCCGGTGGCTTTGAAGACATGCTGAAGGTCACCGACTTTCTGATCGTCAAAGAGCGCAACTGAGCCAGCCACGTGCTGGACGATTTGCCTGAAAAGCCCGCCGCGTGCGGGCTTTTTCGTGGCGGTTCACCGCCTGGATATGAACGTCGGCCGGTGCAACCGGTCGAAACCGGTACCCGCTCGACTCAGGAGACTTGGCTCATGCGCACCCGGCGAATCGTCTTTTTCAGCATGGCATGTGTGGCGTGGCTGTCTGGCTGCGCCAACCGCGGCCCCATTGTCGACACCCAAGGCGTCAGCCAGGCCCAGTATGCGCAGGATTTGGCCCAGTGCGAGCAGTACGCCGAACAGGTCGATATGGGAAGCAGCGCGGCGGGCGGTGCGTTAGGCGGTGCCGCCATCGGCGCCCTGCTCGGCAGCATTTTCGGGAACAGCGACACCGCCAAACGAACCGGCGGCGCCGGAGCCGTGGTCGGCGGCGCGAAAGGCGCGGCGCAAGGCGCTCGTGAAAAGGATCAGGTGGTGAAGAACTGCCTGCGTGGCCGCGGCTACCGGGTACTCAACTAGCCCGGATGCGCGGGAGCGGACTCAGCCCGCCGCTTCCTCGACAATCTCCCAGCGCCCACCCGGCGTCAGCCGCCAGTACTGGGACTTGGTGGCTTCGCGCAGTAACTCGTCGCTGACATACTGCTGCCGGAACCGGGCCACAAATAGCAGCTCTTCCACGCCCGGATAGCGATACAGCTCCAGGTCATCGATTTCGATCTGCACGAAGGCCCGGGCGCTGTTGACCAGCCGCTTATGCTCGACAAAGGCCGCCCGCGTCATGCCATCCGCGGAGAAATCCTCAGCGTAATGCGACAGGTAGGCGTCGGTGTCCAGCGACTCCCAATCACGGCGCCATTCCATGACCTGACCACGGAGTGACGCCGCGAGCAGATCGGAGTCGGATTCGCGCACCCACTGAATCGAATCGACCAGAATGACGGGGGTTTCGCCGGGTTTGATGAAGGGTGCGAGACCTTCGAAATCGAGATTCGCCAGCGCGACGCAGCCCTCGCTGGCCAGCGGCACACGGCTGTAAGTATCGCTAGGGACACCATGCACCCAAATGCCGTAGCCGGTGCGGCCGAGACGGCGATCCCAGGCGTTTGGGTAGTTCACCGGATAGGCGCCCGCCCCGTAGAGATCGGGGAGCGCATCGCCGTCCAGGTATTCGGTGACGTGGTAGATGCCCACCGGCGTCCGACCGTCGCCCTCCAGTTCCTTGCCGATGCCGGCACGACCAATGGAAGAATAATGGTCACGCACCAGGCGCAGGCCTTCAGGGGTGTTTTCCAACACGTAGAGGCGTGAGGCCCCGAGATCGACCACGACCGCGTAGCGATACTTGCGTGGCAGTGCCAGCAGCGACTGCGGGATCAGACCATTCAGGCCGCGACCCAGGCGGTGCGCCCAACGCCGCTGCGCCTCGCTGCTGAGGCTGGCGATCATCTGGCCTGTGTCGGTGCCCAGATCCTGAGTTGGCCGCCCCGAGCGCGCATCCAGCAGGCTCGCGTAGAGGTACTGCGCGAGGCGGAAATCAGGCTGCTGCCGCGTCAGCAGGCTCAGGTTGGCCAGGGCCGCGTCCGCGCGCCCCGCGTTGAGATGATCCAGCGCCACCAGGAGATGCGCTTCTGGCGCAGTCGCCGGCATCAACAGGCCGGGGTTGGCTCCGACCGGTCCCGCAATGAGAAAGAGACCGAGGAGTAGGCGCTTCACAGCTCGGCGACGACCGTCTCGCGGTAGACCTTCCATTCCCCACCGACCGGGCGCATCTCCAGACGCTTGCGGACCCGGTCGCTGTAGCTGTCCGATTCGTAGACCTGGATAAAGGTCGCGGTCGCCTCACGCTCGTTCTTGACCTCGACGGTGGGTTCGACGATGCGGACGCTGATGGCGTCTGGCGCGCTCACGCGGGCACGTCGAATTCTCGCCCATTGCGCGCGGGTGCTGCCGTCTTCCGGATCGAAATCCGGATGGTAGGCGTCGAGATAGCCGTCCACGTTCTGATTCGACCAGGCGCTGGCCCAGCCGAACAGTGTGCGCGTCACGCCGTCGGAGATCTCGCCTTCTGCCACCACCGCTTGTGTCGGCGTTGGTTGCGGCCGCGGGGTGGTCACCGGCGTCGGCGCCACCGCCGGTGCAGGCTCTGCAGCCGGCGCAGCCGCTGTTTCTACGGCGTCGGTATCCGTTTCGGGAGACACACCCTCCATCTGGTTCAGCAGATTGAGCTTCACCCGGATCGAGTCATTGCTCTTGTCCAGTACCAGCGCGCGGTTGTAGGCCGCAGTGGCCAGCGCGGTGTAGACATCACCGAGGTTCTCGTGCGCCGTCGAATAGCTGGGATGGGTGGACAAGGCAGCTTCCAGCGCGTCGCGGGCGCGTTCGTAGTCGCCACGCTGCGCATACAGCACGGCCAAGTTGTTGTAAGGCTCGGGCAGCTGCGGGAAATCCCGCGTCAGGTCGGCGAAGACCTGGATGGCCTCATCGGCGCGCGACATCCGCACCAGCACCAGGCCGCGCGTGAAACGCGCTTCGGCATCCTGCGGGCTGGCCTTCAGATGCGAATCCAGCAGGGCCAGCGCCTGTCCGAAGCGGCCCTCGTTGATCAGCTGCCGCGCCTGTGCCAGATCCGCCGCAGCGGTCGGCAATGCGAAACACGCGCCGACGGCAAGCGCCACGCCGGCAAAGATGTGTCGAGTATTAATAGGGAGCATCCCGTAAACCTTCAGAATGAAAGGCGAAAACCCTGGGCGTTCGTGATGATAACAACAAGCTCATTGGTTGAGCAGGGCCGCGGCCCTACAATGCACAGCTTGTCATCCGAGCAGCCAAGCGCCAGCAGTGGGAGAACGGGGTGGAAAGACTATCGTTTCTGATTGATGCGGGTGGACCGGTGATCATGGTCCTGATCCTGCTGTCGATCCTCTCGCTAACCATTGCCTTCGTGAAGATGTGGCAGTTCATGCGCCTGCGCGTCGGCGACCTGCAGTTCGTCAACCCGTCGATCAATCTCTGGGCGCGGGGCCGCCATGACGAGGCCATCGCCATGGTGGACGGCCACCCCAGCCCCATTGCGCGCGTCATCGAATGCGCGATGAATTCTCGCGGCCGCAGCCAGGAGGCACGCAGCGCCGAGGTGACGCGTGTCGCCACCGAAGAATTGGAAGGCCTGCGCGCGTTTCTGCGGCCACTCGAGGTGGTCGCGTATCTCAGCCCGTTGCTGGGCTTGCTGGGCACCGTCATCGGCATGATTCGCGCATTTCGCGAACTCGAGCAGGCTGGCGCGCGCATCGACCCATCGTTGCTGTCAGGCGGCATCTGGGAAGCGCTGCTGACCACGGCGGCCGGGCTGATCGTGGCGATTCCGGCCGTGGTCATTCTGCAATGGTTCGATCGACGCATCGAACGCATCAGCCACCGTATGCGCGACGCCGCCACCCGGCTGCTCTATGCGCCGGACGCCTGAGCAGACCATTGCTCCACTGCACTGGCTAGCCGCTGCCGGGCTGGCCACAATCGCCCACGTAGGCGTGATCGCTCCAGGCATCGGGTCGATCGAGTTGCCCTACAGCGAAGAGGCGGGCGTGACGCTGGATCTTCGCATCCAGACCAGTCCGCAGCCGGCGGCCAGCGAGCCCGACGACCGATCGGCGGCGGCGAACGCCGCACCGGCGGTCGCCCATTCCTCGGCGCCGAGCGATTCAACAAGCCGCCGCACAGCCAGCCGAGCCACGCAATCGGTGGCGCCCCCCAGTACCGTCCGGCTTGATCGCAAGGCGGCTTCCGCGGGTGCATCGGACTACTTCACCGAACTTCAGCAATGGCTGGCGCAGTTTCGCGACTACCCCGACAGTGCCCGGCGCCGCGGCTGGGAAGGCGTCGTGGAGCTGGCGTTCGTGATCGAACCAAATGGCCGCGTGCGCGGCGCCTACGTCGCGCGCTCATCCGGGTTCGCGATTCTGGATAATGCGGCCGTCGAAATGCTGGACCGTGCCTCTCCGCTGCCACCGGTGCCGGCCGGCCTGTCGGATCAGGCCCTGGCGATCACTGTGCCGGTGGGTTATCACCTGAACGCTGTCGCCGGTTCGGGTCAGTAAATCTGCGGCTCGCCTTTCGGGCGCTTCTTGAAGCGGCGGTGCATCCAGAAGTATTGCTCGGGGCAGCGGCGGATCGCGTCCTCCAGTGTCGCGGTGATACGCCCTGTGTCCGCCAGCACATCCTCGGTCGGGAACTGTTCCAGCGCGGGTCCGAACACCACGCGATAGCGATGGCCGGGCAGGCGTTCAGGATAAAACGGCACCACCCGAGCACGGCCCATCTCGGCCAGTCGCGATGTCGCGGTTAGCGTCAGCGTCTGCACGCCGAAGAACGGCACAAATGCGCTGTTGCGATGGCTGAGTGTCTGGTCCGGGCCGTACCAGACGGCTCCGCCGCGGCGCAGGGTCTTGATCAGCGCTCGCAGATCGCGCCGTGGCACGGACGGGCGCTGCGAACGGATCTCACGGGCCCGGGTCGTCACCACATCCCAAAAGCTGTTGTCCAGCGGGCGGTACATCGCGTGAAATGGTCGCTGCATCGCGACGTAGCGGGCCGCGAGTTCCAGGGTGGTGAAATGCCCGGTGAGGAGAATAACCCCGCCCTGCTCCATCGCTCGGTCCAGATGTTCCAGGCCGACCACCTCGCCTCGCCCGGCGAGCTTGCGGTCGGAGGCCCACCAGGCCAACGAAGCCTCGATAATGCCGCGGCCCATCGCCGCGAAATGCTCGCGTGCAACAGTGTCTCGCCGGGCGGGGGTCCAGTCCGGAAAGCAGACACGCAGATTCGTTTCGACGACATGACGGCGTGAGGCCGACAGCCGCCGGAAGAGGCGGCCGATGCCCGTGCCTGCGGCCATGAGCACCGGATACGGCAGCAGCAGCAGTAAGCGGATCAACCCATAAAGGCACCAGTCCATCCAGTGACGCGGCCCCTTGGGCGCCGAGCGATTGGCCATGGGACTCATCGCCTTGCCTGCTCGGCATGGGCTGGGGCTGTGCCCCGGTTTGCCGCACAATGCGTCCGTCCCCGGTTCGGTTGAACCACGGACAGAGTCATTTTCAGAGAGTTGAGGCCGCCGAGTAACACATGTCGGGACCCATTCGCGAAGCGCGACATCAGGATCATCATCACCACATTTTATATGACCCGGACCTGGTGCCCGATCCGTCGGTGTCTTTATTCGAGCCGAAACACTGGGCCGCGCGTGACGAACTCACCGCCGTAGATGCCGGACGGGGTTCGGCCTGGTTCATCGGACCGGCTGCCCAGCCTTGGGTCTTGCGACACTATCGTCGCGGCGGACTGCCCGGCAAGCTGATCCGGGATCACTACTGGCACAACTCCAATGCGCTCAGCCGCCCATGGCGCGAGTTCCGAATCAGCGCGCGGCTTTTTTCACAGGGCCTCCCCGTGCCACGCCCGGTAGCGGCTTGTCTGACGCGCCATGGTCTCACCGACACCGGGGCGCTGATCACCTGCCGCATCCCCAAGGCCCGATCCCTCAGTGACCGGCTTTGCGACGGCGACATGGACGAGACCGCCTGGCAGGCGGTGGGTACCGTGGTCGGCCAGTTCCATGCGGAACAGGTCTGGCATGCGGATCTGAATGTCGCCAACCTGCTATGCGACGCCCAGGACCACTGGCATCTGATCGACCTGGACCGCGCACGTATACGCGCGGGCCGCTATTGGGCGGCCGGCAATCTCAAGCGGTTGCGGCGCTCGGTCGACAAGTTGCTCGCCAACAACCCGCAGGCGGCGCTGAGTGCTCAAGGGTGGACGACCATGCTCGGCGCCTATCGAGCAGCAGTGGCGTGACGCGCCCTCGTATGGATCAGGTCTACACGACGCTGGCACGCTGGACGTATACCGCGCTGTTCTACGTCGCCGTGCCGCTGATCCTGGTGAATTTGCTACGCCGTGGACGGCGTCAGCCCGCGTATCTGCATCGCTTCGGCGAGCGGTTCGGGTGGTGCAGGCCCGGACTCATGCCGGCACCCGTCTGGCTGCACGCGGTGTCGGTCGGAGAAGTCGAGGCGGCGGCGCCGTTGATTCGGCAGCTCATTGGCCGCTATGGCACGGCGCCGATACTCGTCACCTGCGGCACCCCCACCGGCTCCGAACGGATTCGCGACCTGTTTGGCGACAGCGTCGAGCACTGCTACCTGCCCTACGATTTGCCAACGTCGGTGGACCGATTCCTGGCCCGCAAACAACCGCAGCGCGCGATCATCATCGAGGCGGAGCTTTGGCCCAATCTCTATGCCGCCTGCCATCGCCGCCGGGTTCCGCTAATCCTGGTCAATGCGCGGATGTCACCCGGGTCATTCCGCGCCTGGAGCCGGGTTCCGCGGCTGGCTCGGGTGATGCTGGGGCGAATCACCCGCATTCTTGCCCAGCATCCCGATGATGCCGCGCGCTTCGTTGCCCTCGGCGCGCCCGCCGAGCGCGTGCGGCCTTCAGGCAACATCAAGTTCGACCGCGAACTCCCGCCAGACCTGCAAGCGAAGACCACCACCCTGCGTGAGGCGGTGGATTGGCCGCAATCGGCGCCGCCGACCTTGATCGCGGCCAGCGTGCACCCCGGCGAGTGGCCGATGGTGCTGGAGGCATTTCGAACACTGCGCAACGGGTTTGCGACGGCCAGGCTGGTGCTGGTTCCACGACACCCGGAGCGGTTTCGCGCCGCTCGCGAGGCAGCCGAGGCGGAAGGCTGGACGGTGCGTTCACGCAGCCAATCGTCCGGCCCGGCGAGCTACGACGTGCTGATCGGCGACACCATGGGCGAGCTGATGGCGATGTTTGGCCTCGGACAGATCGCTCTGGTCGGCGGCAGCCTGGTGCCCATCGGTGGACACAATGTGCTGGAACCCGCCGCGCTGGGCATGCCGGTGCTGTTCGGACCGCACCGCCAGAGCTTTCGCGCCGCCGGGGATGCCCTGGTTGAGGCCGGAGGAGGCTGGGAAATTCATGACGCCTCAACGCTAGCTGCGCAGATCACGAAACTCTGGACCAATACCGAAACAGCGCGGGCCGCCGGTGCAGCGGCTCGCGAGGTCGTGCGCCGCAATCAGGGGGCCGTGACCCGCGCGGTCGCGGCGGTGGATGCGATAGAGGTTGTGTAACCCGACCGGCGTTACTTCTTTTTCTTCGGTGCGAAATCCGTCGCCAGCGCCAGTCGCAGCTTCTCCAATGCGCTCGCCGTGGCATCGGTTTCGGCCTGCCGCCGCAGCCGCGGGTCGGCCCAGGTACGGGCGTCGACGCCGAGTTCCGACGCCACTTGTCGCGTATATCCGGCCTCGCCAGAGGCCAGATCGATCATCACGACATCGATATAGGTCAGCACCGTTTGGCTGGGCAGATTCACATCCCGAGACCCGGTCGCCGTGCGGATGCGCACCAACCCCCCGGAGTCCTCCGGCCGGAACCTCTGGTCCAGGGACAGCAGCATCAGCGTGTCGACACCAAACAGCTTGCCGGTCTGGCGCAGGTTGTCCATGCCGCGGCCGGCCTTGAGGTAGCTGTCGTCGATCGGCCGAACCGAACGCGTGGACGTCCCGGCGCCGAGCGCCGCACGAACGGTCGCGATCATGTTGAGCCGATTGGACTCGGCGACGGCTCCTGAGCTTTCGGTGGGCACAACTCCGACTCCAACGCGCGACGATACGGCGTGATTCGCCATGGGCAACGCCTGCGCCCCGAAGTAGCCAGCCAGCCGAGTGTCGAACCTGGCCACCGGATCTGGCGTGCTGGCGCAGCCACCCATCAGCACCAAAATCGCCACACCGCATAATCGCCCAATCACAATAGAGTTCCCCGATCCCAGGATGGTCGAAACCATGATCGTGTACGGAGATTCGCGTTCGGGCAACTGCTACAAGATTGCCCTGCTCGCCCACCACCTTGGCGTGACGCTGGACTGGCGCGAGGTGGATGTCTTGTCGGGCGCAACAAAAACGGACTGGTTTCGGGCCATCAACCCATTGGGTAAGTTGCCGGCCGTGGAGCTGGGCGATGGCACGCGGCTGGCGGAATCCAACGCCGTGCTCTGCTATCTGGCCGACAACACCGCTTGGTGGCCAGCCAATCCCGTGTCCCGCGCCAAGGTCCTGCAGTGGATGTTCTGGGAGCAATACTCCCATGAGCCGTATATCGCCACCGTCCGGTTCTGGGTGACGTTGAGCGGCCAGGCGGCCGCCTTCGAGCACCAGATTGCTGAGCGTCGACCGCAGGGCGAACGCGCACTGACATGTATGGACCGACACTTGGCCAATCGGGACTGGTTTGTTGGCGATCAGCCGAGCATCGCCGACATTGCGCTGTACGCGTATACCCACGTGGCCCACGAAGGCGGCTTCGACATGTCCGTTTTCCCCGCCATCGGCATCTGGCTGGACCGACTCAGCGGTCTGCCGAGTCATCGCCCCATGCAGGCGCCGTCACGCCCATGGCAGCCGCCCGCCAGCTGAGTCACCGGCGGTTCGACAGCATTGTTGCTCTCAGTGGGATTTTCGTACCATCCTCGCCCCACCCAGCCATTCGGTCGGACGATGCTTCCAGTTACTCTTCCACGCTCCCAGCTGTTCGCCTGCGCGGCCCTGATCCTCTCGGGCTGCGTCACCGCACCGACCGGTCCCGAAGTGGACCCCGAGGATTACCTCGATGCGCTTGCGCAGCGCGCCCGCAGCGAAGCCACCGTGCTGATTGGCGACGGCTGCGTCATTTCTGACCAGCCGGGGCGCGACGACATCGTGATCCGCGATGCCTCGATCCAGATTGGCAAGGCCGCGGCCGACGGCCTGCAGCGGGCGATGGAAGGCCATCGAGCCGCGCCCGTCGCCGGCATCCTGCCGGGTTTTTGCGCCGGAGCGGAGGCGCTGGACGCCGATCGGCGGGTGCGCATCGCGGACACCGAAACGCGCTTCCACCGGAACAAGCGGGTGCGCGACAGCTTTCTCGGTGACCGCGATGAGGCGCTGTCGCTGCACTACTACCAGCTACTCGAACGGGTCAAACGCCGCGCGCTAAGCGACAGCCGCGCCGAGTACGGCGCGCGGGCGCTGGAGTTGCCGGACACCACGCTGGAGCAGATCCGCAGCGATGCGGGGACCGAACTCGCCTGGGTCTACCGCGTGTTTGGCATCGCCGTCGACGACCGGGCCGCGGCCCGCGCTCGCTTCGGGACCAACTCATTCTCGCGTCTCGGCACCGGGCAAGACGGTGTGTCGGAAGACGGTCGCATTCTTAACCAGGACGACGAAGACACCTACGGCTACGTCGTGGCGCTGATCGACCTCAACAGCGGCGACATGCTGTGGTTCAAGCGATCGACCAAGAACTTGGGCGACCCGCGCACGCCAGAGGTGTTCTATCAGTCCTGGGCCAACAAAGCGCTGAAGCCGTTCTTCCCGCGCTGAGAAGGGCCGCCCCCGTCACCCGCCGCCAAGTGTGAACGTTTCCACAGTTTGGCCGCCCGCCACTGGATTTTCCTCGCAGTGACCGCGTAAGGTCGCGTCATACAGTTCGTTAAGTTCGTGTTAAACGCTTCAACTGACGTCGAGGGAACGACATGCAGAAGGAAGTCTTCACGGCAGCACTGCTTTCAGCCGTATCGCTGACCGCCGCCCAGGCGCAGGACGCCCCGCTGGAACGCCATATCGGACTCAGCGGCCACTACGTGGAAGCGGATGACGAACGCGATGTCGACTACGGCTACGGCTTCAGCGTACTGATCGGGCATCAACTATTCGATGCGGACAGCCCGGTTTATCTGGAAGGCATTTTCAGCACGACCAGCCTGGAAACCGGTGTGGAGGGCTTCACGGATTTCTATCAGTATCAGCTGGGCCTGGATCTGGCCTATCGCTTCGACGACCGCAGCGGGCTCACGCCGTTTCTGTTTCTGGGCGGCGGCGCGATCTACGATGATGTAACCCCGGACTCGCTCGACGCCACCGAGCCGTACGCCAACGCGGGCCTCGGCTTGGTCTCCGCACCGTTGGGAAGCTGGGACGTCAAGCTGCGTGGCGATGCCCGCTATATCTACGACTGGTTCCAAGATGGTTTTGGCGACGTCCGTGTCGCCTTCGGCCTGGAAATTCCGATCACCGAAACTGTGCCGCCGCCACCTCCACCTGTCCCGCCTCCGGCGCCCGACGTGAAGGTCGTCGAGCCGCCACCACTGCCCGATGGCGATGGCGACGGCATCCCCGATCCGTATGACTTCTGCAAAAACACGCCGCCGGCGGCCGAGGTGAACGAATGCGGCTGCGCGATTGGCGAAGTCCTGCAGCTACGCGGCGTCAAATTCGAGTTCAACTCGGCGCGACTCACCGTCAATGCCCAGGCGATTCTCGACAGCATCGCGAAAACTGTCATGCACTACGACGCCGTGCAGGCCGAGATCGCCGGTCACTCAGACTCCTTGGGCCCTGAGGGTTACAACCAGTCGTTGTCAGAAGAACGTGCCGGAGTCGTCCGCGACTATCTGGTCCAGCGAGGCGTTGCAGCCAACCGCCTGACCGCCGCCGGCTATGGAGAGTCCGAGCCGATTGCAGACAACAGCACCGAAGAAGGCCGCGAGCGAAATCGCCGGGTCGAACTTCGAATTCGCTGAGTCAGGAGCATCCGATGACGACCGAGCAATCGACCAAGCGCTGGCTACCGGCCACGCTATTGATCGCGGCTTGCGCGATGTTCGCTGGCTGCACGGCGGATGGTGATGTACCGCCCGGTGGCGTGGCCGACGACGGTGGTGGCGATGGCGGCGGTGGTGGAAGCGGCGGCGGCGACCCCACGCTGACCTGCGTGCAGCCCATCGGTGGGGCCGGCGCCTCGACCACGGGCAGCGTATCGGGCCTGTGCGTCGGCTGCGCCGTGCAGAATCCGGACAACGCCATCGATGACGACCCGGACAACTTCGCAACGCTCAGCATCCCGGTCGGGCTGCTTGGCGGCACGGCCAGCCTGCTGATCAAGGCGCCGGATGGTGTTGCATACCCGGCCGGCAACGTCGGTGGCACGACCTTGGAAATTCCAGCCGGATTGCTGGCGCTAGACCTCCTCCAGAATGTATCGCTGGACTTCATGCTGGATGATGTCGAGGTGGAGTCGATAGAAGACCCCGCCTTGCTGAACCTCTCGGCTCTGGGCATACCACTGCTGGGCGGCGGCGAACTGGTCGCCTTGTCGGCCCCGGCCACCACCGCATTTGATGCCGTGCAGCTCAATGCCACCGCCGGCGTTGCCAGCCTGCTCTCCAACGTCAACGTATTCGGTGGCTGTGGCGAGTACGTGGAGACTGGCAGCGCCGCCGCGCGCTAGGCAGGCTCTGACCGGCTCACGGTAGCCGCCGACCTGAGCTTGATGCGACCGGCGCTGAGCCAGCAGATGCGCCGCCTGAAACACGCGACAGGAACGCCGGAATTTGGATACCCTGTCGCCAATCTCACCCGGCCTGTTCCCCAGTGCGCCAAGCCCTGCTCACAATTGCAGCGTTGTTGATTGCCGCCGCGATTCTGCTTGCCGGCAACGGCCTTCAGAACACGTTGCTCGCCGTCCGCGGCAACCTTGAGGGTTTCTCTCTCACCGCCATCGGCCTGCTGCTGTCCTCGTTCTTCGTCGGTTTCATCGCCGGCTGCAAGCTCACGCCGGTGTTCGTCAAGAATGTCGGCCACATCCGCACCTTTACCGCGCTGGCATCAGTCGCATCGGCCGCCGCCCTGGGGCATGCCCTGTTCGTCGATCCCATCTGGTGGATGGCGCTGCGCGTGATCACCGGCCTGTGCATCGCGGGCTTGAACATGATCATCGAAAGCTGGATCAACGAGCGTGCACCGTCGGAAAAGCGTGGTCGCATTCTGGCCGTATACCGGATGGTGGATTTCTCGGCACTGCTGGTCGGCCAGGCGCTGCTGACCCTGGCTGATCCGCTGGGCTTCGCCTTGTTCGCCGTGGTCTCGATTCTGATCTCGTTGGCCTTGGTGCCGGTTGCACTGAGCACCGCAGTGGCCCCACAACCCATCAAGGGGGCGCAGCTCAATATCCGCAAGCTGTGGACCATCTCGCCGGTTGCCGCGGCCGGGACGCTGAGCTGCGGCGCGGCCAACGGCGCCTTCTGGGCGCTGGGCCCGGTGTTCATACAGCAAGTCGGCTACGAGATCGGGGCCGTCGCCACATTTATGAGCGCGGTGATTCTCGGCGGCGCCATGGGGCAGTGGCCGCTTGGTGTCATCTCGGACCTGGTCGATCGGCGGCGCGTGATCGCCGGCATTGCCTTCGGGGCAGTGATCGCATCGGCCGTCATCGTCGTATACGGCACGGTCAGCCTATGGACGCTGCTACCCGCCGCCGTCGCGTTCGGTGCGATGTCGATGCCGATTTTCGCCATCAGCGCTGCGCTGGCCCACGACCGCGCCGAGCCCGGCGAATATGTAGAAACCAGCGGCGGCCTGCTATTGCTCTACGGTGTGGGCGCCATGATCGGTCCGCTGGTCGGAGCGATTGTGATGGACTGGGCCGGAGCCCAGGCCTTGTTCGTGTTCGCCGGAAGCGTTTACGTGATCTACGGCGGTTTCTCGCTGATGGAGATCCGGCGCAGACCACCCGTACCGTTCGAAGACAAAGCGGCCTACGTCGGCGTCCCGCGCACGACACCCACCGTGTTCGAGCTGGCCCCGCAGGAGGAGGAAGACACCGCATACGACGCGTCCACGCTGCCCGACGGCGTGCCCCGCGGCTAAGGGACCGCGGCGGCCGCAGCCGACCTATTCACGCCCGTCGCGCTGAGGCAACGGCGCGTCCGCGGCCTCGGCCGTCATCGCGGCGGCTGGCCGGGCTCGAATCGCCGCACGCTTGCGCCACTGCGCGCCCACGCCGTCTGCCGTGTAGATCGCCAGCGCTGCCCAGATGCAGCCGAAGCCCACCGCCTCGACCGGCGTAAAGGGTTCACCGTAAATGAGGGTTCCGCACATCAACTGCAGGCAGGGCGCCAGGTACTGGAGCACGCCTATGGTCGACAACGGCACTCGCCGGGCGGCGATCGCAAACAGGATCAGCGGGATCGCGGTGACCAGCCCGGCGATGATCAGCAGGGCATCGGTCTGAACATCAATTCGCAGAAAACTGCCCTGACCCTGGCTCCAAAGCCAGATCAACCAGCCGCAGGCCAGCGGGAAGTACACCATCGACTCCCAGGCCAGTCCCGGCACCGACTCCACATCCGTGATTTTGCGCATCACCGAGTAGAACCCGAACGATGCTGCGAGAATCAGAGCGATCCAGGGCAGGCGTCCGTGCGACACCGTCATGTACGCCACGCCCGCCGCCGCGATCGCGACCGCGGTCCATTGCCTCGAATTGAGCCGCTCCGAGAACAACACGACACCGAGCACCACGTTCACCAGTGGATTGATGAAGTAGCCCAGGCTGGTTTCGACGATATGCCCTGAATTGACGGCCCAGATGTAGAGAAACCAGTTGCCGCCGATAAGCGCTGATGACGCGGTGAGGTTGCGCAGCACCTTGGGCCTGGCGAGCAGCTGGGAAATCCAGCGTGTGCCCCGCGTCAGCAGCAGAAACCCGACGACCCAAAGACAACACCAGGACAGCCGATGGGCCACGATTTCCAAAGCGGGCACTGGCCCCAGCGATTTCCAGTAGATCGGAAAAACGCCCCAGATCAGGAACGCACCAATGCCAGCCAGCAGACCTTGATTCATGCCTGGACTCCAGAACGGGGGCGCGACTCTAGCATCCTGGTGCCGCGACTTGCCTTAGGTACTTGCGCGTACATAAAGAAGGCAGGCAAGCTCAGCGACGGGGTTCGCATCATCTCGGTTGCGACCGTACCAACCGTGCTGAAGATGCGAATCAGGAGGCAAGTACACCGATGTCACCCGCTGACATGACCGAACGGCCGAACGCCGAACCAGGTCACGACGACGCATTTCTGCGGCAGAATCTCGCCTCGAAAGACCCGGTTGAAACCGACTGCATGGTCGCAATGATCCGCATTGCGGCCAGTCACGGTTTTCGCGGCATGTCCGCGGAGCGCATCAGCCAACGCGCCGGCGTCGAGCCCGCGGCGTTCTGTGAACGTTTTGCAAGCCTTGAAGGCTGCTTCGTGCACGCCTACGAACTCTCGCACTTCGCCCTTGTGGCTGCGATGCGCGAGGCGCAACAAGCCCTGCCGGCAAGCACCACCTGGGCACGACGCGTGGAGGTGGTCACGGATACCATGCTGAGTTTCTTCGCCGCCAGTCACGACTCCGCGATCGCGCTGCTCGGTGAGATCGAGAACGCCGGCCCGGTCGCACGCATGGCGCACCTACAGGCCTTGAACCATTTGTCACGGCTGAACCGCCGCCTGTACGAACTACGCCGACATGAAGATCCCGATCAGCCGCAGCTGCCGATGGAGATATTCGAGCTCGGCACGCACGGCATCTCACGCATGGTGCTGGGCGTCGCCCGTCGCCGTCGTGTCTGCGACATCGCTCGTCTGAAACCAGCGCTGGTACACGTGTTTCACGGATTGTTCGCCTGCGGTCGCGGCGGACATGCGCTGCCGGACACGGAGCGCCTGATCCCCTGACATGCCGGTCGCCGCGGGGTCAGTGATACCCGGAGCCCGTCGGCACCTTGCCGCGAAACACCCAGTAGTTGTGTGCCGTGTAAGCCAATACAAACGGCAGAATCGCCGCCAGTCCGACGCCCAGAAAGATCTGCGATTCAGGCGGAGAAGCGGCCTGCCAGATCGTCAGTGATCGCGGGACGATCCAGGGCCATAGACTGATCGCCAGGCCACCGAGGGTGATCAGAAACAGCACAACGCTAGCGACAAACGCCATCGCATCATGGCTGTCATCGCGCAGGCCGTACCAAACCAGCCACCCGGTAACCGCCGTCGCCACGGGGATCGGGGCAAGCACGAACAGGTTCGGCAAACTGAACCAGCGGGCAGCGATGGCCGGCTCCAGCAGCGGAGTCCAGACACTGACGACCGCGATGCAACCAAGGCTTGCCACCAACAGCATGCGAGCCCGCCGTCGCATGAGGATCGCCAGCGGCCCATCGGTCTTCATGTTTAGCCAGGCGGCCCCGAGCAATGCATAGGCGATCACGACGGCCACACCGGTGAACAGTGGAAAGACACCGAACCAGTGGAACTGATGGTCCACGCCGCTGGCGCCCCGAACATAGGCGCCAAGAATCACGCCCTGCGCGAACGCGGCCACCATCGAGCCTGCGCAAAAGGCCAGATTCCATGGCCACCGACTCCGAAACTTGAACCGATACTCGAACGCCACCCCACGGAAGACGAGGGCTATCAGCATCAGCATGATCGGCAGATAAAACGCGGCCGTGAGAATGCCGAAGGCTTTGGGGAACGCTCCGAACAACACTGCTCCACCCAGCACCAGCCAGGTCTCGTTGCCATCCCAGATCGGCGCCAGCGAGTTCATCATCCGGTCGCGGTCGTCCTCGGTATCGGCGAACGGAAACAGAATGCCCACACCCAGATCGAAGCCATCAAGCAGCACGTACATCGTCACACCGAACGCGATCGCCCCGGCGAGTAGCAGTGGCAGCAATTCGGTCATGCGGTCGCAAACCTGGGTTGTTGCTCGGGCTCCGGCCCGGTGGTCGGCCCTTTGCGGATCAGCCCCAGTATGACGCCGATGAACACGAGCAGCAGCAGCAGATAGACGACCGAGAACAGGGCGAGACTGGTGGCGACTTCACTCGTCTGCACGGTGGCCGAACCGGAATCTGCCGTTCGCATCAGGCCGGCGACAACCCAGGGCTGGCGCCCGATTTCGGTGGTCACCCAGCCGGCAATCACTGCGAAGAAACCTAGCGGGCTCGCGGCGATCAAGGCCTTGAGGTAGAGCGGATAAGCAAACAAGCGGCCGAGCAGCAGCAAGACCAGTCCGGTGGCAGCCAGCGCGATGAACAGCATGCCGATACCGACCATTACACGGAACGAAAAAAACACCGGGGCGACCGGCGGTCGATCCTCGGGCGGCACCTCGGTCAGGCCTTTGAGCTCACCGTCGAGTTCATGCGTGAGAATCAGGCTGGCGATCTTGGGGATGCCGATCTCGAAGTGATTCTTCTCGGCAGCCTGGTCGGGAATCGCGAACAGCAGCAGCGGCACGCCGGTTTCTGTATGCCAGTGACCTTCCATTGCCGCGACCTTCATCGGCTGATGCTTGAGGGTATTGAGCCCATGAAAGTCGCCGGCGACCAGCTGCAAGGGCGCGAGCACCGCGGCGGTGATCACCGCCAGCCGCAAGGTCATGCGGCCGAACTCGGCATGGCGGTCACGCAACACATACCAGGCGCCGACCCCGGCGGCGACGAAGGCCGTTGTCAGCAGGCTGGCCAGAACCATGTGAGTGTAGCGATAGGGAAACGACGGGTTGAACACCACCGCCCACCAGTCGGTCGCGTAGAACACGCCATCGCGCACCTCAAACCCGGCCGGCGTGTGCATCCAGGAATTGGCCGCCAGAATCCAGAACGCCGAAATCAGGGTGCCAATCGCCACCATGCCGGTGGCCATGATATGCAGCCAACCCGGCACACGTTTCCAGCCAAACAGCATGATCCCGAGGAAGCCTGCCTCCAGGAAGAATGCAGTCAGAACCTCATAGGAAAACAGCGGCCCCAGCACATTGCCGGTGGCTTCGGAGAACCCGGCGAAGTTGGTTCCGATCTCGTAGGACAACACGATGCCGGAGACCACCCCCATGCCGAAGTTCACCGCGAAAATTCGCGACCAGAACCGGCAGGACTGGAGGTAGATTGCTCGACGCGTCGCCAACCACAAGGCCTCGTGTGCGAACAGCAGCAAGGCCAGACCAATGGTCAACGTCGGGAACAGGATATGGAACCCGATCGTCAGGGCAAACTGGATACGCGAGAGCAGTAACGCGGTCAGCTCCATGGACCGCATCGTAACATGTTGCGGCGCAGCGAACGCCCGGCAGTCAGGTGCTAGACTCGCGGCCAAATGCGCCAGACCCGCCACTCCGCAGACTCCCCAAGACCGGTGCGCGCCGGCGCGCTGCGCGTGTCGGTGGCGTTGATCTGGTTACTGTGCTGGCAATCGGTCGCGGCCGGCCTGCCGGCCACCAGCGCGCAAGGCGACGCGGCGCTGCTGCAGCAAGTCCAGCAAGTTCTCTGCTCGCTCGCGTTCGCGCCCGCCGGTGATGCCGAATCCGGTCTAACCCACTGTCCACTCTGTGCACAGGCAGCGGCGCTGGCCCTGCCTGCCACGGCGACAGGACCAATCCAACCCGTCATACGAGCCTGCTGGCCTGCGGGTGAACCCGCCCTGGGCGGATCCCGGCAGCGAGCGCGACCGCAATCGGCCAGAGGTCCGCCGTTCCGAGCCTGACCCATCGATTCACGTGCCTGCGCCACACGCTCTGTGCGCACGGGCTCAGACCAGTTGATTCAGGACTCTGACATGTTTGCTTTGAACTCTTGGCCGGCGCTGCTCGCGCTGGCGCTTGCAGCACCCTTGTGCGCTGTGGCTCATGACGCGGCATCCCCGCCCCGCCCCGACGACCACGCCCCTATCGGGGTGATGGCCGATCACACCCATCGCCGAGGCGAGGTAATGCTGTCCTACCGCTACAGCGTGATGGGGATGTCCGGCAATCTTGCCGGCACCGATCGCCTGTCTCCAGACACGATCGCAACCCAGGTGCCAAACCGCTTTTCCGGCCTGCCGGGCCAGCCCCCGACGTTGCGCGTTGTGCCCGTCGACATGGTGATGCAGATGCACATGCTCGGCGCCATGTGGGCGCCGACGGATGCGCTGACGCTCATGGCCATGGTGCCCTGGGTACGGTTGCACATGGACCACATCACCTATTCGGGTGGAATGGGAACAGCCAGGCTAGGCCGCTTCACCACGGTTAATGACGGTGTGGGTGACATGTCGCTTGCGGCGCTGGCGTCCATCGTCAACTCATCCAACGAGCGGCTGCATACCTCGTTCGCGCTCGTCGCGCCCACCGGGGAAAACGACGCGACGGCGACCGTACTGGCCCCCAACGGCATGCGGCCGACATTGCGGCTGCCCTACCCGATGCAAATCGGATCGGGCTCATGGGCCATCAAGCCAGGTGCCACCTACGTTCGACGGCACGACCGATGGAGTTGGGGCCTGCAGTACGCCGGCACGATCTACCTGGACGAAAACGACGAAGGCTACTCACGCGGAGACCTGCATCAGCTCAATAGCTGGGCAGCGCGGCTGGTGTCACCGTCGGTCTCCGTGTCGCTGCGTTTGTCGGCCGAAACCGAAGATGACATCGCCGGCATCGATGCCAACATCGTTGCACCGGTGCAGACCGCGGATCCTTGGCGACAGGGTGGAGAACGCCTGACCGTGCTGGCGGGCGCGAATTGGCAGCCGCGCCGGGCTTCCGGCCATCGCCTCGCGGCCGAGTACGGCTACACGGTGTGGCAAGACTTGAACGGGCCGCAGCTTGAGCGCGATGCTCGTCTGGTACTGGGATACCAACTGAGCTGGTAACGGCGAACAGTTCCGGCGCCAGGCGCAAGCCTGTCGCCGGACTCTGAGTTCGTCGGCTACTCGATGCCGCTCACCCCGCGAGCGACCTTGAAACCGGCCTGTTCCAGCGCTTCGATGATGCGCTGGGCATGGGCTTCGTCCTGTGCCTCGACCAAGGCGTCGAGCACGGCATCTTTCGGGTGGTGGATGACCTGCAATCGCTGGTGATGCACCTGGACGATATTGCCACCAGCCTGGCCAATCGCGGCGGCTACGCGACCCAGAAAGCCCGGACTGTCCTGGATGGCAACCTGCAAATGCACCAGCCGCGATTCCAGCACGAGCTGGCGCGTGAGCACCGAGGCCAGCAACCGCGTGTCGATATTCGCCCCGCAGAGGACCAATCCGACCTTGCGCCCGCGATAGCGCTCCGGTTCGGTCAGCATCGCCGCCAGCCCGGCCGCGCCGGCACCTTCGACGATCACTTTTTCGACGTTCACGATCAGGCCGACGGCGCGCTCGATGGCCGTTTCTGGCACCTGGGCGAACTCGTCGACCCATTGGCGTATCACGTCCAGGGTCTGATGGCCTACATTCTTGACGGCAATCCCCTCGGCGATCGTCTGCCCGCCCTTGGGCAGGTCGGGTTGCCCGGAGATCGCCGCCCAGGCCGAACAGTAACCTTCGGATTCAACGCCGATCATGCGGATATCTGGCTTCATCGCCTTGGCGGCCACCGCGCAACCACTCATCAAGCCGCCACCACCGATAGGCACGACCAGCGTGTCGAGATCGGGCTGGTCTTCCAGCATTTCCAGCGCCACCGTGCCCTGGCCGGCCATCACGAGGGGATCGTCGTAGGGATGAACGAGGGTACGGCCTTCGGCCACTAGCTCTTCCATCTTGCCCTGCGCCTCGGCGAGGTTCTCGCCATGCAACACCACGGTGGCGCCGAGATCACGGGTGTTTCTGATCTTGGTGAAGGGTGTGTTCACGGGCATGACGATGGTGCTGTCGATGCCCAACCGGCGGGCGTGGTAGGCCACGGCCTGCGCATGGTTGCCAGCCGACATGGCCACCACTCCGACCTGCCGTTCCGCCTCGCTCAGCGACGCGAGCTTGTTCAACGCACCGCGTTCTTTGAACGAAGCCGTAAACTGGAAGGTCTCGAACTTCAGATAAACCTCGGCGCCCGTCATCTTCGACAGCACGCGAGATCGTTGCAACGCGGTTCGCGTGACCTGCCCTGCCAAAGTATTGGCAGCCGCCCGGATATCGTCGAAACAGATCATGGCGTCGTGCAACCCGTAAAAAAACAGCGGCGCAGTGTATACCCGTTCAACCAGCGTCCGCCGGCTGTGGCAACTCGATTGTGAAACACGCGCCCTGGCCCAACTCGCCTTGCGCGCTGATGCTGCCATTGTGTGCACGGATGATCTTTTCAGCGATCGCCAGGCCCATGCCCAGCCCGGGATAACGACTATCGGGATTGAGCCGCTGGTAGACCCGAAACATCCGCTCGACGTGATCCGGCTTGAAGCCGATACCGTTGTCACGCAGCTGATACTGCACCCGGTTGCCAGCGGGCGTCAGTTCACCCGCCAACTCGATACGAACCGGACCGTCGGGTCGGCGGAACTTGAGTGCGTTGTGGACCACACATTGCAGGGCTCGCGCCAACTGCTTGGGCTCTCCGACGAGGGGTGGCAATGCGCCGACACACAGGTAAACGGGCCCGAGCGCGAACTCGTCCTCTAGCTCCGCGAACACGATTGCAAGCAGGTCTTGCATGTCGATACGCTGCCAAGGTCCAGCGTTCCGCGTCGCTCGTGACAGATCAAGCATGGCCCCCAGCATGCGGCCCATCGTGTCTATCGCAGTCTGGATCTGATCCAGATAAAAGTCGCTGCCGTCGGGCAACTGGTCACCGAAACATTCCAGGAACAACTCGTGAAAGCCACGCGCAGCCCGCAGAGGCGCGCTCAGGTCATGCGAGACGATGTATACGAAGCGTTCCAACTCCACATTGAGCGCATCTGCGCGCTCTTTGGCCACCTGCAGCTCCGAAATATCCGTGGCCACACCCGCGACGCCGCTGACCTGTCCACCGATGTCACGTAGCGGAAACTTAGTGCTCAAAACCGTGCGCGCCACTCCGTCAATGACGACGGTCTCCTGCTGGTTCAACGCCTGCCCGGCCGTCATCACCTGCCGATCTTCGGCCTGGTAATGCGCTGCCTGCTCTGGCTCCAGGAAGGCGTCATCGGTCTTCCCAAGCGCGAGTTCGGGTTGTTCGACGCCGAGCATCCGGCACCAGGCCCTGTTCACCAGTAGATAGCGTGCCTCGCGGTCCTTGGCATAAATGACGGATGGCGAGTGGCGGATGATGTTATCGAGTAGCTGCCTCGCCTCGTGCAGTGCCAGTTCGGCGCGCTTGCGCTCATCGATATCAAGTAACGCCCCAGCCAGACGCACTCCACCATCCGTGGCCGCCACTGCCTCGCCCTTGAACGCGAACCACCGGCACTGGCCATCCGGCTGCCGGAGCCGCACGGCGTGGTCGAAGGACACCTGGCTGTTGCTGGCCTCGAGCACTTCGAACACGGCCTGATCGTCGGCATGTGCCAGGTCGCGAAGCAAGGTCGAGCTCGGCGCGTGGTCGGCAGGGGCCAGACCCAGCATGTCGAACATGCGGTCAGACCACCACATCGCGCCATCGCTACCCTGTTCACGTTGCCACAATCCGACGCCTGAACCCTGGATCGCCCGCGCCAACGATGCTCGCGTCGTCGCCAGCTCCCGGATCAGTTGTTGTTCGCGCAGTAAATTGCTGCGTGCCCGGACCAGCAACAAGAGCATGAGCAGCGTGAGCGGCAGCCCCAGCAACAGAAAATACGTGAGCTGAAACTGGCCGCGAATTGCATTATCAGGCCCGTGCAGGTCGCCCCACATCGGAGGCAGGGTGATACCCAGCACGGCGAGCCAAACGATCAGATTCATGACCAACGCAACCCGCGCCGTTGCCAGCAGCGTCACCAGCATGAACAGCAGCGGAACAAACCCGAAAATGGGCATGAAGACGCTGGTCGACGGGTCGGCAAACACCGGGCCGTGCATTACGCTGGCGACTCTGGCCAGCAGACCCAAGGCCACGACCCCGGCGAGCACGTTGCCACAAGCAGCCGTGAGCATTGGCCGTGACAGGCACACCAGGCCAGGCAGCAGACAGAAGAGCGCCGTAACGCCGGTCGCCGCGTACTCGACCCAGGCGTGATGAGGCAGACGGGAGATCGTGAGCGCGAGAAGACCGCTGAGCACGGTGAGCCCGAACGAGGACACAATCACCGTCCAGCGCTGTGTCTCCTGCGGTCGTTGCGGCGAGTCGGACACGGACCCGGTGGACGACATCATCGGTGGAGCCCCTCCCGAATGTCGACGCCTTACCTCGGGCAGGTCATGCGTCGATCAAAGGACTGAGCATAGCGAATCGCCGCCTGAGTTCCGGCGCTGTACGGGCCAGCACCGTCACATGACCAACCTTGCGGCCAGGGCGAGCCGACTTGCCATAAGCGTGGATGCGCAGCCCCGGAATCGCCGCCAGGTCCACTGTGCGCGGCATTTCGCCGATGGCGTTGACCATCACACAAGGCTGGATCAAGGTCGTGTCACCTAATGGCAAACCCAGCACCGCGCGCACATGGTTCTCGAACTGACTGCATTGCGCGCCGTCAATGGTCCAGTGGCCCGAGTTATGGACACGTGGTGCGATCTCGTTTGCCAGTAGACGACCATCAGCGACAAAGAATTCAAACGCCATCACGCCGACATGATCCAGTGCGCGCATCACACGGGCCAGAGCGGCTTCTGCGGTCGCTTGCAGCGCGTCGCCTTCCAGTGGCGTGGACCGACGCAGAATGCCGTCGTGGTGAACATTCTCGGTGAGTGGATAGCAGCGAATCTCGTCGCCGCGGCTACGCACGGCGATCATCGAGACTTCGCGCTCGAACGACACAAAGGCCTCCAGCACGCAGGGTTGTTCACCGACCGCAGACCAGGCCGCGGCCAGCTCGTCCTGGGACCGAATAACGACCTGCCCCTTGCCGTCATAACCGAATCGCCGGGTCTTGAGCACGGCGGGCAGCCCGACGGTGGCGGCGGCCTGCCGCAACGCACCGATCGAATCGACCTCGACCCAGGGCGCAACCGCGATATCCAGATCTTCGAACAGCTGTTTTTCATGCGCGCGATCCTGCGCGCACGCCAGGGACGTTGCTCCGGGGGCAGAGGGAACCAGCCGGGCCGCGTGTTCGACAGCCGATACCGGCACATTCTCAAATTCGTAGGTGACGGAGTCCACATCCCGCACGAATGTCTCCAGCGCCGCAGGGTCCTGATAGTCACCTCGGATGTGACGGCCTGCCGCCGCCGCACAGGGCTCAGTCGCGGGATCGAGAAACTGACACCGCACATCCAGCGGCAGGGCCGCCAAGGCGAGCATGCGACCCAGTTGGCCGCCACCGAAGATCGCCAGTTTCATGCCGGTACACGTGGGTCTGGATCATCCAGCACCCGGGTGGTCTGCGCCTGGCGGAACTGCTCGAGGGCCGCGTGGACCGCAGGCTGATGCGCGCCGACGATGGCCGCCGCCAGGAGACCGGCATTGACCGCCCCCGCGCGTCCAATCGCCAGGGTACCGACCGGCACGCCGGCGGGCATCTGGGCAATGGATAGAAGCGAATCCATCCCGTTGAGCGCACGCGACTGTACCGGCACACCGAGGACCGGAACCGTCGTCTTGGCCGCGACCATGCCGGGCAGATGCGCGGCGCCGCCGGCGCCGGCGATGATCGCCAGCAGACCACGGGCATGAGCAGTTTCAGCATATTCGAACAGCAAATCCGGCGTGCGATGCGCCGAAACCACGCGAACCTCGTGGCTCACTCCGAGGGATTCCAGTTTTTCCACGGCATGTTGCATGGTGTCCCAATCTGAACGGGAGCCCATGATGACGCCGACGACAGGGGATTCACTCACCAAATTGCTCTCGCCATTGTTGGGGTTAAAACCGGCCAATGCCTGCGCGCCACGTGGCGGCACAGTGCATAACAATCAACCGGCTTATCCCCCGAGGGAAAGCGCCATATTATGGCATGCGTGATATCGGCAGAGCGACCGTGAACACGCGACTCAGTCCACGCGGAAGACGGCGTTCACCATGGCTCGAATGGCAATCTGGCCGGTCTCGTAGCCCTGGCTCGCGTCGGCCGATTCCGCAGACATGCGTAGCGCCATGTGCGGCACCGGTTGCGGCGGCTGTGCGCTACCGCTGGTGACTGTCAGCGGCCCTGCCAAGCGAACATCCAATGCGTCCGCCAGAACCTGCGCCTGTGCCTTGGCGTCCTTGGCCGCCTTCGCCAGCGCTTCGCGTTCCAACGATGCCCGATCAGAATGATCAAACATCGGTGGCTGTACCTGATTCACTCCGGCGTCGACAGCCCCGGCCATCATCTCGCCGAGCTTCGTCAGTTCGTTGACCTGAACGATGATCTGACGTGTGACCACATAGCCCTGCAACTCGCGACGCCGAGGCTCGCCGATCCAGGTGTACTCGGGCCGGATATTGAGCCCGGTGGTCTTGACCTGATCCCGCTTCACGCCGAGTCGATCGGTGAGGGCCAGCACGTGCGCAACCACCTGATCAGCCTGTTTCTGCGCTGCCGACACCGAATCCGCCTGATGCTCCACGCCCAGTTGCACCGTGGCTTTGTCGGGCGCGACCTGTAACGTCGCCTCGCCCGTGACCGAGATCGTATTCGCAGCCTGCCGCGACGGCTCTGCCCCAAGCTGCCCGCATCCGCTCAGCAACGCGCAAACCAGTAAACCCTTGAACCAGCGATACTCCATCCCAATCTCCTCTGTATGTCTGCGATCGCCTCAGACAGGCCGAGCGACGTGCCGGTTCCTGGGCGCGATACAATTCATGCTCATCAATCGAGGGGTATCCCTCGCTTCATTGCCCGGACTCCCAGACTATGCACGGCTCTACCAGCGAACCCGTCACTCTACGCCGAGATGTGATCGGCATTCTGATCCCTGCTGGTGACAAGGTGGAATTGCCGGAGGAAACCGATGCGGTCATCACGCAGGCGCTAGGCGGCAGCTACACCATTTATGTCGAAGGCCATCTGTTCCGCATCGATGGGAAGGACGCTGACGCCCTCGGAAAAGAACCCGAAGGCGCATTGACCTTGCCGGAGGATGCGAGCGATGCCGACGTCGAGAAGCTGATCTGGGAACAGATGAAAACCTGTTACGACCCCGAGATACCGGTGAATATTGTTGACTTGGGCCTGATCTACTCCTGCCAAGTCGAACACGACGCAGATGGGCGGAAGGTACGGGTCGACATGACTCTGACAGCGCCGGGCTGCGGAATGGGCGACATTCTGGTGAACGATGTTCGCACCAAAGTGCTGCAGGTTCCGACGGTCGAGACTGCCGACGTGGAACTGGTCTTTGATCCGCCGTGGAGCCAGAGCATGATGTCGGAGGCGGCGCGACTCGCAACAGGCATGATGTAGCCAGCGAATACCGCAGATTCGCCGCCGCAGTCGCTATCGCTTCAAGCGCGCGGCAGACATCCACTCGTCGGCCAGATAACGACAGAGCGCCGGGATCAAATGCATCGCCGTATCGGCGGACTTGCCGTCCGCCAACCGCATGATCTGCTGGTAGTACCAACCTTGCTGTCCCAGCACGTTGAGCAGCTTGAGCGGAAAAAACGACGAGTTTCCACCCCAGACTCCGGTGCCCAGCCGTACGGACGACTCATAGGCCGGGGCAGCTTCACGTTCGCCGTTCAATAGCTGCATCGGCACGTTCGGGTCGGTACACAGCGGCCGACCAAGACCGATCACATCGGCATCGCCCGATTGCAGCGCGGATTCCATCACGGCCATCGTGCGGAATCCGCCCGTCACCATGAGCGGCATTTTCCGGACGTCTCTGACCTTGGCAGCAAAATCAAGAAAATAGGCCTCGCGCTCGCGCGTGCTATCCCTCAGCTCACGCTCATCGGCCGCGGATTCGTCGCGGCCGCTATACCCCAGCAGGCGTGGTTGCTCATAGTTGCCGCCGGAGATTTCCAGCAGGTCGATGCCTTCGTCATTTAGCCATTCGACGACCTGCAGACAATCGTCCTCGCCGAAGCCACCTTTCTGAAAGTCAGCCGAATTGAGTTTGACGGCGACGGGGAAGTTCGCGCCGACCGTGGCGCGCACACGCCGCACGGTCTGGAGCAGGAAACGGGCGCGATTGTCCAACGAGCCACCCCATTGATCTTGCCGGCGATTGGTGACCGGAGAGAGAAAGGACGACAGCAGATAGCCGTGCGCAGCGTGAATTTGAACGCCGGTAAACCCGGTGCTTTGCGCAACACGGGCGACCGTAGCGAAGCGCTCGACGAAATGATGAATCTCGTCCTCGGTGATCGCCCGCGGCTTGGCGTAGTTGCCCGCGAGGTTCAATTGAACCTCGGACGGCGCGAGTGGCTGGCGTGTCACGTAACGCGGACTTTGGCGGCCGGCATGCGAGATCTGCATCCATAGCTGGTTGCCTGCGCAGGTTCCTGCCCGAGCCCAGGATTCCAGCATGGCCAATCCGCCATTACCATCAATCGCGACGTTCCCGGGCCGTTCCAGGACGCGGCGATCAACCATCACGTTACCGGTGAGCAGCAACCCGGCTCCGCCGCGGGACCATCGGCGGTAAAGATGCTGGTGACGCTCGGTCGCCCGTAGCCAAGGATCCGCCAGCCCTTCCGTCATCGCGGCCTTGGCGAGCCGGTTCGGCAACGCGACGCCGCAGGGCAGCGTCAACGCGGCGCTGATCGTCGATGAATTCTTGGTCATGGCTACTCCCTGGCGACATTCAACAGGGCCATTGTTCCACGCTACCGCGGCGATAACCCGGACATGACCTCTAGCGGCCGAAGCGACTACACTTGCGCCATGCTGAAGTGCCGCCTCCCCAACACCCGCCTAATCATTGCCGTGGCCTGCCTGCTGATCCCAATTAGCTCGGCGAACGCGGATTGGCTGATCCTGCAACGCATCACCGATGCGCAGGGCGACAAACGATCGGCTTACACCTGGGTTGGCGAAGGGCGATTGCGCTACGACGATGGCCGTATCGCCCTGATTGCAAACGCTGACACCAATGTTGTGCACGTATTGGATCACGAGCGCAGAACCCGCATGACCCGACGCTTGGCCGACAGCCGCATGCCTTTGGCACGGGCGTTCGAGCCGGAGAGTTCGGGTGTTCACCGACGCTGGCCGGTCGAACAATATCGACTCAGCAAGGATGGGTATGAGGTTGATGTCGGCATGACGAAAGCGGTCGACCCGCTCCTAATAGAACGCTATCGAAGCATGTTGTCGGCGGTGGGCGCGGGCACCGACAATCGGATTCTTGAGTTGCCTGGACTGCCTGTCTGGACGACCTTCACGGACTCCAGCTCGGGCCGGGTGGTGGGACGTCGCGAAGTCATGAGCGTCGTCGAACGGTCGCCCTATACCGCTACTTATCGGATCTCAGGAGATTATCGGACCATTGACACAGAATGAACGGGCAGCGGCCAGCAAGTCGAGTACGTCGAACCAGGGACCAGCTATGCACATCGTAGGCGTCGATATCGGCTTTGGTTTCGCCAAGGTCACCGATGGCAAGCAGGTGGAGATCTTCAAGTCAGTGCTGGGCGATCCCGCCGACATACAGTTCCGGGAAAGCTTGATCGACGGCGCGTCCGAACGTCCGCCGCACCGACACATAGAAACCGAAGACGGCGCCTGGTTTGTCGGAGAGTTGGCTGAATCACAAAGTCGCGGACGCACGTTCACGCTGGATCAGGACAAGCTGGTCACCAGTTTTCTGCGTACGCTCACACTCACTGCGCTCTCCGCCGTGGTTGAAGACGGCACACCGGTGCGGCTGGTGACCGGATTGCCCATCAGCTATTACCGTCGGCACAAGGATGAACTCGTCGAGCGTCTGCAGAAGCGGCACGAGTTTGCGGTAATCGACCATCAGGGTGTCCGGACGACGCGCAGCCTGAACATCGAACGCGTGCGCGTTATCCCGCAACCGTTTGGCACGATGTTCAATCTACTGCTGAACAACGTTGGCCGCGCATCCGACAGGCGTCTGGCAACTGAGAAGATTGGCATTATTGATGTTGGTTTCAAAACAGCCGATTACACGATCTCCAACAAGACCCGTTATTCCGAACGCGGCAGCCAATCAACCGACGCGGGCGTGTCCAAGGCGTTCAAGGGCATCGCCGCCGCGCTGCATGAAAAGAGCGGCGTCAACGTCGAACTCTACCGACTGTACGACGCGGTCTCGGAGGGCAGCATCAAGATCCGCGGACGCACATTCGATCTGGAAAAAATCACCGCTCACGCCATGCAACGCCTGGCAACGAGTATCGCAACCGAGGTCAATCAGCTGTGGGCAGACGATTGGGACATCGATTCCATAGTCATCACTGGAGGCGGCGGCGCTGCGTTGGCACCGTATCTTTCCGGGCAGCTGATCGGGCAGGTTCTTGAAGTGAAAGCCGGTGAAGACACCCGGCTCAACAACGTTCGTGGCTACCAAAAATACGGCGTGCATTTGTGGCAGAGATAAGCGAAGACTGGTTGAACAGTCTGGAATACCAATCGATCGTAGCGCCGACTCTCAAGGTTTGTGCAAGCATCGCGGCATCCCGTAACGAACCCTGGCTGGCCACCGACCTCCCCTGCATGCTCGCCGTGCACCATGTCGTGACGCGCCTTCTGGGCATCTACTCCGATGAGTGGGGCAACCTCGGGGAATCCTCTAGCTCTCAAGCCTTGGATAAACTGCCTGACGCGACGCTTGCACTCGTCATGAAGGAAGCCGAGTTTTCATTAGATGCGGTAGCCGAGTGCATCGACGCCGTGCACCGAGCCCATCAGATGCTGCTGGATGAGCAGGTCTTATCTGCACAGGAGCCGATGCTCAATGCCGCCTGGCGGGCTCTGACCGCCAGTGACGAAGTCAGTGCAGAAGCGCTGATTGGTGCGGTCGCTGGCAACGTCGTCCAAGCGGTTGACGATTGGGAGCAAACCCGCACGAAACAGTAATTGGACGATCGTTCATTTACGGGCTGAAATCACGGGTGTATGGTTCGATCTCTGACAGAGCAGGACGCTCGCTACGAGGTACGTCATGAGCACACCCGCAGAAAAATTCACGAGTCGGGACACCGATCCCGATATCTCGGCAATTGATTCGATATTCCAGGCTCAGCAGCGCACCGCACTTGAGTGGAGACGCTCGACCGCGGCCGAACGAATCAGCCGGATCAAACGACTCCTAGCGCTCGTTCAGGATAATTCGGAGCGAATCTATCAGGCGGCCTACGCTGATTTCCGCAAGCCGGAAACGGAGGTCGATATCTCCGAGATCATGCCGGTAGTCGCTGAAGCGCGGAAGAATATCAAGAAGCTCAAACGTTGGATGAAGCCCATGCGGGTTCGTCCGACGGCTACAACGCTGGGAACCAAGGCTTGGGTTCAGCACGAGCCCCGTGGGGTGAGCCTCATCATCTCGCCGTGGAATTACCCGCTGAATCTGAGTTTCATGCCGCTAGTCAGCGCGCTCGGCGCCGGGTGCCCGGCCATCATCAAACCATCAGAGATGACGCCGAACATGTCCGCGCTGATGCGAGAGTTAATCGAGTCTGCGTTCGACCCCAGCGAAGTGGCGGTTATCGAAGGCGACGTGCGCGCCTCGCAGGCACTGCTTTCGTTACCGTTCGACCACATCTTCTTCACGGGCAGCCCCGCTGTCGGGAAGATCGTCATGAAGGCGGCCGCCGAGCATCTCACGTCCGTGACATTGGAGCTCGGGGGCAAGAGCCCCGTCATCGTCGACCAGACCGCAAACGTCAAACGGGCCGCTGAGAGCATTGCCTGGGGCAAGTTCTGCAACAACGGCCAGACCTGCATCGCGCCCGACTATCTTTACGTACACGAGTCCGTACACGACGAGTTCGTTGCTGCAGCGGCAAAACAGATCAACACGTTTTATGGAGATAATCCGGAAGCTAGCGCGGACTACTGCCGAATCGTCAACGAACGCCACCATGACCGTATTCACGGGTTGATGCAGGATGCCGTTAACCAAGGAGCGCGACTCGCACATGGCGGGCAGTCCAATGATGACGAACGATTCATTGCCCCAACGCTTTTGACCAACGTGCCCAAAGACGCTCGCATCATGCAGGAAGAGATCTTCGGTCCACTGCTACCGATTCTCACCTACAGATCGCTGGATGATGTGCTGGAGCACATCAACGCCAACGAAAAGCCGCTAGCGCTTTACCTCTTTACGAAAGACAAGGGCACCATGCAACGTGTGATGTCCACCACATCGGCCGGCAGCACCGGCATCAATACCAACATGGTGCAATACCTTCACGGCAATTTGCCGTTCGGCGGTGTCAACAACAGCGGCATCGGCAATGCCCACGGCCATTGGGGCTTCAAAGCGTTCTCGCATGAACGATCGGTTGTCCAAGACAAGTTCTCAATGACCAAGATATTCAATCCTCCGTACACCGACTTCGTGAAGAAGATGGTCAAGCTCACGGTGAATCATGCCGCGTAGCTAAACTGCAGCATAGTAAAAAGGGCGCTATTTAGCGCCCTTTTTATGTCCGGAAACTGGACAAAACACGCGAGGCATAAAAAAACCCCGGACAAGAAGTCCGGGGTTTCGGTTAGGAGCCTGGCGGTGACCTACTCTCACATGGGGAGGCCCCACACTATCATCGGCGCTAAGCTGTTTCACTTCTGAGTTCGGGATGGGATCAGGTGGTTCCAACTCGCTATGGCCGCCAGGCAATCGGCGTGAGGACGCTTGGAGCACAAGTCTCCGGCAAGCAATGCTTACCCCTCAAATTCGGTTATCAGTCAACTGTTTTGTAGTGTTCTCAAGCATAATGCTTGCGGACATCGAAATCGGAAGAACGCTTGAGCGTTATATGGTCAAGCCTCACGGGCAATTAGTACTGGTTAGCTTCATCCATTACTGAACTTCCACACCCAGCCTATCAACCTGGTGGTCTTCCAGGGCCCTTCAGTGACCTCGAGGGTCAAGTGAGATCTAATCTTGAGGTGGGCTTCCCGCTTAGATGCTTTCAGCGGTTATCCCTTCCGAACGTAGCTACCCGGCAGTGCCACTGGCGTGACAACCGGAACACCAGAGGTTCGTCCACCCCGGTCCTCTCGTACTAAGGGCAGATCCTCTCAAATCTCAAACGCGCACGGCAGATAGGGACCGAACTGTCTCACGACGTTCTAAACCCAGCTCGCGTACCACTTTAAATGGCGAACAGCCATACCCTTGGGACCTGCTTCAGCCCCAGGATGTGATGAGCCGACATCGAGGTGCCAAACTCCTCCGTCGATGTGGACTCTTGGGAGGAATCAGCCTGTTATCCCCGGCGTACCTTTTATCCGTTGAG